>JAGVSZ010000090.1 GCA_019137045.1 Betaproteobacteria bacterium | reverse complement strand
CGCCGCCCAGGGCGAGCCCGCGCGCCGCTCGCGGTCGCGCTCGCGCCAGTACGCCTGCCACGCCTGCGCGGGGCCGAGGCCGTCCACGGTGACCGGCCCGCGCACGCGCTCGGCCGCGGCCGCGTCGAGCGCCATCAGCGGCCGCTCGCCGCGCCCGGCGCGCTCGATCTCCTTGAGCAGCAGGCGCCGGTAGGCGACGATCACCCGGTCGGAGGTGCCGAGATACTCGCGCGTGCGGTCGTGGATGCGCCCCTGCGACTCGCACGCCCACTGGTCGTGAACGTTGATGTCGAAGCCCATCCCGGTGTAGGTGCGGCTGCGCTGCTCCGCGTCGTCGAACCCGTACTGGCTCGCGCGGTTGCGGACCGGCCGGTAGTCGGGCGGCGGGTAGGCGGCGATGCGCTGGCGGCGCATCTCGGCCTTGTCCACCGGCGCGTCGAACGCGGTGAAGATCGAGTACCAGTAGCAGCCGTAGTCGTCCACGGGCACGTGCCACTGGCTGATCGTCATGGTCGGCGAGAGCGGGATCACGAACGCCTGCGGGAACACGAGGTTGGTGACGCGCACGTGCGTCTGGCGCGCGTCGATCCCGCGCAGCGCGAAGATGCGGTAGCCGTAGTCGGTCGTCTCGTGGTCGAGCCGCGGCCGGTGGTGCTCGCGCAGCACCCGCGTCATCGGCAGCGCGGAGCTCGCGGAGGCGGCGCGGAACTGGCGCCCGTAGTTCGCGCCCGGGTCCTCGTCCTCCGCGAACCGGTGCAGGAACGAGGCGTGCGCCGGGTCGATGCCGACCTCGAGCGCCTGCACCCAGTTGCAGTCCCAGTAGCCCTTGAACGCGAACGTGTAGGCGTCGGGCGCGACGAAGCAGTCGAACGCCGGCAGCGCCGGCGGGGCGCCCTCGCCGAGGTACGCCCACAGGACGCCGCTGCGCTCCGCGACCGGGTACGCGGTCAGGCGCACCGAGTCGCACAGCCGGCTGCCCTCCGGCTCCGCCGGCGTCTCGAGGCAGCGCCCCGCGACGTCGAACAGCCACCCGTGGAACGGGCAGCGCAGCCCGCCGTCCTCGCACCGGCCGTACGCGAGGTCGGCGCGCCGGTGCGCGCACGCGCGCGCGAGCAGGCCGTGGCGGCCGCGCTCGTCGCGGAAGAGCACGAGGTCCTCGCCGAGCAGGCGCACCGCCTTCACCGGGCGCTCGCCGGCGAGCTCCTCGACGAGCGCCGCGGGCTGCCAGTAGCTGCGCAGCAGCCGTCCGCCCGCGGTGCCCGGCCCGACGCGGGTCATCAGCTCGTTCTGCTCGGCGGTGATCATCGGGGCCCTCCTCCTGCGCGAAACGGGCGAGGATACGACGCGCCCGCCGTCGCGTCGAGCACGCTCGCGCGCGGCGGCCCGCCGCGCAGCAGGCCGACGCGCCCGCGCGACCGCACGGCGCGCAACCCCGGTATCATCGGGCGCGATGCGCCGTGCCGTCCCGCTCATGCTCGCCTGGATCCTCGCCCTCTTCGGCTGCGACGCGCGCATGAGCGAGCTCCAGCCGGGCGTCTCCACCGTCGCCGAGGTGAAGAGCATCATGGGCCAGCCGACCTTCGAGTGGCAGGAGCCCGACGGCAGCGTCACCCTGGAATTCCCGCGCGGCCCGTCCGGGTCGGTGACCTACATGGTCGACCTGCGGCCCGACGGCGTGCTGAAGGCCATCCGGCAGGTGCTGAGCGAGCGCTACTTCGCCAAGATCCAGCCCGGCCTCTCGCAGGACGAGGTGCGCAGGCTGATCGGCCGGCCGGCCGAGACGATGACCTTCCCGCTCAAGAAGGAGGAGGTCTGGTCGTGGAAGTTCGAGCAGGGCAGCGGCGAGATGTGGCACTTCCACGCCCACTTCGACCTCGGCGGCAGGCTCGTCACCGCGACGCGCAACCGCGTCGAGGAGCCGTGACGGCGTAATGCGGCGGGCGCTGCGTCACCGCCTCGCGGCCGGCGCCGCCGCGGCGCTCGTCGCCGCCGCCGCGCTCGCCCAGGAGGAGCCCCGCACCTACGCGGTCCCCGGGCGCGGCACGATCACCCTGCAGGTGCCGGCCGACTGGTACGACGAGCCCAAGGTCGGGCCGAGCGGCATCCCGTCCATCCGCTTCTTCGACCGCGTCGAGTTCCCGCGCCGCTTCGACATGTCGGTGTCCATCCTGTGGACCCCGCCGGGCGCTTCGCCCTACGCCGGGAAGGAGAGCCTGCGCGGGCTCGTGCAGAAGGCCGCCGAGGACGTCGCGCCCGGCGCCGCCGAGCGCGAGCTCCCCCTGCGGGAAATCCAGGTGGAGGGCGGGAGCGGGTTCCTCTTCGAGGCCACGGCGAAGGCGCCGCGCGACGGCGACCCCGCCCACCTCATCCGCGGCGCGCTCGCCGCCGGCGACGTGACCTTCACCTTCACCATCCTCACCGCCGAGCCGAAGAGCCCGGCGGCCGTGTACGCGGTCGAGATGCTGCGCGGCGCGAAGCGCGAGGCGGCGCAGTAGCCGGCCTACTGCAGGGCCGCGCGCGCGGCGCCGCGGTCGATCGGGCTCGTGACCCCGCGCCCGCCGCGGTTCAGGACGTGCGTGTAGATCATCGTGGTCGCCACGTCCTTGTGGCCGAGCAGCTCCTGCACCGTGCGGATGTCCGACCCGGACTCGAGGAGGTGCGTGGCGAACGAGTGCCGCAGCGTGTGCGGCGTCGCGGCCTTGGCGATCCCGGCCTGCCGCAGTGCGGCGCGCATCGCGCGCTGCACGCTCTGGTCGTCGGCGTGGTGGCGGCGCACCGCGCCCGAGCGCGGATCGACCGATCGATTCCCCGCCGGGAACACGTACTGCCACGCCCACTCGCGCGCCGCGTGCGGATACTTGCGCGCGAGCGCGAACGGGAGGTTGACCTCCCCGAACCCTGCGCGCAGATCGTCCTCGTGCAGCGCCTTCACCCGCGCGAGATGCGCGCGCAGCATCAGCGCCAGGCTGTCGGGCAGCATCGTGACCCGGTCCCGCCCGCCCTTCCCGTCGCGCACCAGGAACTCGCGGCGCTGGAAATCGACGTCCTTCACCCGCAGGCGCAGAACCTCGAGCATCCGCATGCCGGTGCCATAGAGCAGGCGCAGGATCAGCCCGCGCGTCCCGTCGACGCGGCGGAGCACGGCAACCACCTCCTCGGGCGTCAGGACGACCGGGAGGCGCGCCGGCCGCTTGGCCGACTCGACCCCCTCCAGCCAGGGCAGCTCGGTCCCGAGCACCTCCTTATAGAGAAAGAGGAGCGCACTCTTTGCCTGGTTCTGGGTCGCGGCGGCGACCTTCCCCTCCACCGCGAGATGCGTCAGGAAGGCCTCCACGTGCGCGTGCCCGAGCTCGCGCGGATGGCGGCGACCGTGAAACACGACGAACCGCCGCACCCAGTCGAGGTAGGCCTGCTCGGTCCGGATGCTGTAATGTTTCAGGCGGATTCGATCGCGAACCCGATCGAGCAGGCGAGGACCGTTGGCATGCATGCGCACCCTCCTCCTGATCCACTTGCCCGGCGTCGTTGGGATCTCCAACCGACGCCTAAACCGCTGTATTTCGGCGGCTTGCCTTCAAAGGCTGTATTATTATACAGATCCGCGACTCTTTGTAAAGGGTCTCTTGGGGGCTCTACTTCTTGTTAGGCACTGCAATTCTGCTATCGCAATCGCGAGCGCGGAACAAGATGACGACATCCAATGTTGGTCCAACCCACTCGCCACTTGCCCAGTCCGTTACGCGAGATGGAAAGACAGTTCGCGTCGACATCTACGACGACGGGGCAGGCGGTTGGCTTCTCGAGGTCGTGGACCAGCATTGGAACTCGACGGTTTGGGACGAACCGTTCTCGACCGATCGAGAAGCTCTTGCTGAAGCGCTCAGGACGATCAATGAGGAAGGTATCGATTCCCTAATCGGTCCTCCCCCGGGTTCGCCACCTCAGTGACCGCTGATGCCGACAGTGCCTAACCCGCGGTTCCAGGGGAGCGCCGGCCAGCGGGGCTGGCCGGTTCCCTCCTCGCTGCGCTCGTCGGCGCCCCCTGAACCGCAGCGTTCGGCGTCATAGGAAACGTAATCGTGTTCTCCGCCGTGCGTGGCACCGACCAAACCGCCTTCACCTCGGCGTCTGCAAGGGCTTCGTTCAGCGACCCGCTGGCGCAACGCCTTAGCGTTCGTTCGCCTCAGTCGCGCACGAACGCCCGCGCACCGAAGCATCGCCTCAGCTTGCCAACGTTGATCGGCCGTGGTCTGCTGGCGTTCGTGGCTATGCTTCTTGTTATCGCGACGTGAGCTCTGTTGCCTCATCGCGGCCTCAGCCCGTTCGCTCATGCGCGCGCATGCAGCGTGCGCGTCGCATCATTCGTGGTTTGCGTGTGGCGCCGCCGAACCACGCGTTCCAGGGGAGCGCCGGCCAGCGGTGCTGGCCGGTACCCTCCTCGCTACGCTCGTCGGCGCCCCC
>JAGVSZ010000340.1 GCA_019137045.1 Betaproteobacteria bacterium | reverse complement strand
CTCGTGCACGAGCGCGAGACCGACGATCGCGGCGAGGAGCAGCAACCCGCCGCCCTGCGTGAAGAGGAAGAACTTCATCGCCGCTCTCCGGCGGTACTCGTGCCCCCAGATCGCGATCAGGAAGTACATCGGCACCAGCATGAGCTCCCAGAAGAGGAAGAACAGGAACAGGTCGAGCGCGAGGAAGACGCCCACCGCGCCAGCGATCGTCCACAGCAGGTTGAAATGGAAGAACCCGACCCGATCGGTGATCTCGGCCCACGAGCAGGCGACGCTCGCCAGCCCGAGCAGCACCGTCAGCGCGACCAGCAGCATGCTCAGACCGTCCATGGCGAGGTGCAGGCTCATGCCGAAGCGCGGGATCCACTCGAGCCGAAGCTCGTCGAGCCACGGGCTCGCCTGCGCCGCAGTCCCGACCCACGGCGCCGCGGTCAGCGCCGCCGCGCCGGCGAGCGCGAGCAGCGACACCCAGCGCGGGGCATCCGGTCCGAACCGCTCGGCCCACCACGCGAGCAGCCCGCCGGCGAGGAGCACGACGACGAGAACGCCCAGGCTCACAGCCAGACTCCCGCGCCGACGAGCAGGATGCTGCCGACGACGATCCCCCCGGCGTACCAGCGCACGCGGCCGTTCTGGCTGCGGCTCAGGCCGCGGTGCGCGGCCGCGGCCGCCGCGGCGAGGGCGTCGTAGCCGGGGTCGGCGAGATCGGCGCGCAGGCGCCGGGCGAGGGCGAGATAGGGCCTTACGAGCAGGTGGTCGTCGAGCCGGTCGAACCCCCAGCCCGACTCGAGGAGGCGGTGCAGCGCGGCCGCGATGGCGCTGCGCGCGACGAGCGCCGCAATCGATCTGCGCCGGAGGAAGAAGGCATATGCGAGCGCGATGCCGCCGAACGAGGCGATCCCCTCCGCCACCCCGAGCGCGAACCCGGTTCCCGGCGCGACGGCGGGTTGCAGCGGCGGCAGGGCGGACGCGAGGAAGTGACCGAAGGCCTCGAGCCGGCCGGCGACTTGCGGGGCCTCGACGAACCCGCCGATCACCGACAGGAGCATGAGCACGGCGAGGGGGATCCGGATCGGCCAGCCGACCCGGTGGGTGTCCGTCGTGGCGCCCGCGCCGAAGAACACCTGGAAGACGACGCGGAACGTGTAGAGCCCGGTGAGCGCGGCGCCCACCCAGGCGGCCGCCCACAGCCAGGCGCCGCCCTGCGGCGAGGCCCAGGCCGCATCGAGGATCAGCGACTTGCTGTAGTAGCCCGCCGTCACGAGTGGCAGGGCGCTGAGCGACGCCCCGCCGACGAGGAACGCCCAGAAGGCGAGCGGCAGGCGGCGGCGCAGGCCGCCCATCCGGAAGATGTCGTGCTCGCCGCCGAGCGCCTGGATGACCACGCCCGCGGCGAGGAAGAGCAGCGCCTTGAAGAAGGCGTGCACCATGAAATGGAAGATCGCCGCCGCCCAGGCGCCGACCCCGAGGGCAAGGAACATGTAGCCGATCTGGCTCACGGTCGACCAGGCGAGCACCCGCTTGATGTCGTGCTGCGCGAGCGCGGCGCCGCCCGCGCCGAGCAGCGTCAGCGCGCCGATGATCGCGACGGCGTACTGGACCGCCGGGGCGAGCGCGAAGAGCACGTGGTTGCGCGCGATCAGGTAGACGCCGGCGGTGACCATCGTCGCGGCGTGGATCAGCGCGCTCACCGGCGTCGGCCCGGCCATCGCGTCGGGGAGCCAAACCTGCAGCGGGAGCTGCGCCGACTTGCCTACCGCGCCAGCGAGGAGGAGCGCCGTCGCGGCGACCACCGGCGCGGCGTCCGGCGCCCAGGCCCCCGGTGCGCGAAGCGCGATCCCCTGGATGTCGAGCGTGCCGAGGGAGGCGAACAGGAGAAAGAGCCCCACCGCCATCGCCGCGTCGCCGGTGCGCGTCACGATGAACGCCTTCTGCGCCGCCGCGCCGTTCACCGCGTCGCGGTACCAGAAGCCGATGAGGAGATAGCTGCAGAGGCCTACGCCCTCCCAGCCCACGAACAGGAACGCGAGATCGCCCGCGAGCACGAGCAGGAGCATCGCCGCGACGAAGAGGTTCATGTAGGCGAAGTAGCGGTTGTAGCCCTCGTCGCCGCGCATGAACTCGACCGAGTACAGGTGGATGACGAACCCGACGCCGGCGACCACCAGCATCATGACGATCGCGAGCGGGTCGAGATACAGACTGGCCCGCGCGCTGAAATCGCCCGCTTCGATCCAGTGCCACAGCACCTGCGTGTACGCCCCGGCGGGCGGCGGCGCGGCGACGAAGGCGGCGGCGACGGCGATCGCCGCGAGTGCGGCGAGCCCGACCGATCCGGCGCCGATCCAGGCGATCGAGCGCCGGTCGAGCCGCCCGCCGCTCGCCGCGAGCACCACGAAACCGGCGAGCGGTAGCGCGGGGACGAGCCAGATGAGCCGCAGCACGCTAACCCCGCAGCTCGCTCAGCGCATCGGCGTCGAGCGTTCCGAAGCGCCGGTACAGGAGCAGCAGGAGGGCGAGGCCCACCGCCACCTCGGCGGCGGCCAGCGCGAGCACGAAGACGAACATGACCTGCCCGTCCGGCTGCGCCCAGCGCGCCCCCGCGGCGACGAACGCGAGCGCGGTCGCGTTCAGCATGATCTCGATCGACATCAGCATGTAGAGCACGTTGCGCCGGACGAGCACGCCGGCGAGCCCGAGCGCGAACAGGAGCGCCGCGAGCACGAGCGCCTGTTCCAGGGGCAGCGCCGCCACGCTAGGTCCCCTCCGTCGTGCGGCGTCCGAGGTGACAGGCGCCGACGAGCCCCGCGAGCAGGAGCATCGACGCGATCTCCACCCCGAGCAGGTAGCGCCCGAACAGCGCCGCCCCGACCGCCTGCGCCGAAATCGCGCCGGGCTGCACCGGCGGCGTCGGGCCGAGCACCGCCAGGAGCTCGACGAGGAGCACCAGCGCGAGCAGCCCCGGGCCGATCCATGTGCGGGGCGCGAGCCAGCGACGCTCCTGCGCGAGCGCCACGCGCCCGAGGTTGAGCATCATCACGACGAACACGAACAGCACCACGATCGCGCCGGCGTAGAGGATGACCTCGAGCGCCGCGGCGAACGGGGCGCCGAGCGTGTAGAGCACCAGCGCGATGGCGAGGAGGGACACGACCAGGTAGAGCAGCGCGTGCACCGCGTCGAGCCGCGTGACCACCATGACGGTGGCGGCCAGCGCGACCGCGGCGGCAACGTAGAAAGCGAATTCCATCGCTCGCCTCCTTTCAGGGGAGCAGGCTGTTCAGGTCGACCGGCGGCCGCTCGTCGTCGGCCTCGCCCTTGTCCTTGCCGCCGATCGCGAGCCCCGCGACCCGGTAGAAGTCGTACCCCGGGTACTTGCCGGGGCCGTCGATGAGCAGGTGTTCCTTCTCGTAGACGAGGTTGCGGCGGTCGTACTCGCCCATCTCGAAGTCCGGGGTGAGCTGGATCGCGTAGGTGGGGCACGCCTCCTCGCAGTAGCCGCAGAAGATGCAGCGCGCGAAATTGATGCGGAAGAACGCGGGGTAGCGGCGGCCGTGCGCATCCTCGGTCGCCTGCAGCGCGATACAGTCGACCGGGCAGGCGACCGCGCACAGGTAGCATGCCACGCACCGCTCCGCCCCCTCCGGGTCGCGGGTGAGGACGATGCGGCCGCGCCAGCGCGGAGGGATGCGCGGCCGCTCCTCCGGGTAGCTGATGGTCGCGCGCGGCGCGAAGGTGCGGCGCAGGTACGCGCCCATCGTCGCCAGAGCGTTGAGGATGTCGGACATGCCGCGCGCCTTCACCCGGGACGCAGCGCGAGCACGGCGGCGCCCGTGGCGAGCAGGTTGAAGAGCGCGAGCGGGAGCATCGCCTTCCAGCCGTACGCCACGAGCTGGTCGTAGCGCGGCCGCGGCAGCGCTGCGCGCAGCAGCACGAAGCCGGCGACGAAGACCGCGGTCTTGAGCAGGAACCAGGCGAGCGGCGGCAGCACCGGCCCGAGCCAGCCGCCGAAGAAGAGCGTCACGATCATCGCCGAGACGAGCAGGATGCCGACGTACTCGCCGGCGAAGAAGAGCCCGAACTTCATCCCCGAGTACTCGGTGTGGAAGCCGGCGATGAGCTCGGTCTCCGCCTCGGGCAGATCGAACGGCAGCCGGTGGGTGTGGGCGACACCGGCGATCGCGAACGCGATGAACCCGAGCACCTGCGGCACCACGAACCACAGGTCGCGCTGCGCCGCGACGATCGCGCGCAGGTCGAAGGTGCCGGCCTGCACCACGACGCCCATCACCGCGAGCCCCATGAACACCTCGTAGGCGAGCATCTGCGCGGCGGCGCGCAGCGCGCCGAGCAGCGAGTACTTGTTGTTCGACGCCCAGCCGGCGAGCACCACGCTGTACACGGCGAGCGCGGCCATGGCGAGGAAGAACAGGAGCCCGATGTCCAGGTCGGCGACCCCCAC
>JAGVSZ010000084.1 GCA_019137045.1 Betaproteobacteria bacterium | reverse complement strand
CCATGACGTAGATCGTATCGGCATTGGCCGTGAGGAACAGCGACCTGGCGTCCATGAGGTCCTCGAAGATGCCGACCTCGTTGGCCTTCATCCCGACGCTCATCATCCCCTTGCGCAGCGCGTGGATGCTGACCCCGCGCATGTTGTCCAGGAACACCCGGTAAGCGTTGGTGAAGTCGAGGTTGTCGTAGACCTTCTCGAGCGTTTCCCTGCTCGGCGCGCCGTCCTTGAAGTTCAGCACGCCAAGGCGACTCTCGACCTTGTCCGGCGTCGTGATCGATACAGGGATCCCGGGGCTCGTCTGCGCCGGGGCCGGACCGGGCAGTGCCAGTACCGCACAGCTGGCGAGCGTCGCCAGGGGCCTGATGAGATGCTGCATCGTTTCGTCTCCTTCAGATGACTCGATTGGGTCTGCGTCTATCGACCTGCTGGCCGCCAACGGCGCCACGGAACCGTGTGATGTTCGGCGCGGGCGACTTCGGATGTTTCTCGATCGACTCCGGGTATCTCTCGACTTCCTTCAGGGCGAACGACAGGGACCAAGGTCGAGTCCACCGCGGCAGTCGGGGTCATTCGCGGCCGGCCGCCGCGGCCTGCGCGAGCTTGAGCCCGACGATCTGCGCGATGACGACCGCCAGATAGAACTGTGCGGTCATCACCTCGAGCCAGGTCAGCGTGTTCGCGAGCGGCGCGACCGCGGTGACGGCGTTGTAGCCGAGGCTCGCCATCGTCGCGAAGCTCACGTAGTTGAACAGCGCCCGGCGCAGGTGCCAGTCCTCGAGCTGCCAGCGGATCTCGGGGTTCACGCTGAACGAGCCCGGCGCGACGACCTCGACGGCCGCGTACAGGCTCCCCCACGCGACGCCGAGCAGGAGATAGCCGGCGAACGCCCCGAGCACCGCGTCGAGGCTGATCGCCCGGCCGCGGAAGATGTCGCGCACCACGATCGCGACCGCGAACCCGAGGAACAGCGCGGCCGAGAGATGGTACGCGATCGCAAAGGAGGCGAGCGCACCGTCGGGTAGCGCGTAGCGCGCGACCGTGAGCGCGATCGCGGGCAGCGCCAGCGCCACCGCCACCCGCCGCTCCCAGCGGAACGCGAACACGGCGAGCAGCACGGCGAGCGCAGCCGCCGCAACCGCGAGGTCGTAGGCGAGGCGCGACGCCGGGCTGTCGCGCGCGACGAGCGGCTGCGTGACGACGGCGGCGAGCAGCGTCGCGAGCAGCAGCACGTGCCTGTGCACGCGCAGTCGTCCCACCATCGGTCGCCTCCGGCACGGCGCGCTACTGCACGATCTGGTTCAAGAGCTTCTGCGACTCCGCCTGGTACTGCGCCTCGCTGATGAGCCCCTGGCTCTGCAGCGACTTCAGCTCCTTCAGCTTCGCCACCGCGGCGGCCTGGCCCGAGCTCACCGCCGGAGCCGGCGCCGGGGGCGCCTGGACGGTCTCGGTGACGTGCACCGTCGGCACCGGCACCGGGTAGGTGGCGGGGACGGGGGCGGAGTAGAACGGCGCGGGCGGGTGGTAATAGGCCGACGCGGCCGCCGCGCTCGCCGCCGCGGCCGCGCCGCCCCACACCACCGTGCGGTACGCGGTGCGCCGCGCGACGCCGGCGAACGACAGCGGCGTGAACGGCAGCCCGATGATGTCGATGAAGAGCGACGCGGGCCCCATCCCGGGCTTCGGCAGCGTGCCCGAAATCACGGTGACGTCGTAGGTGAGGTCGCTGCCGCTCACGCGCGGGTTGCGCAGCGTGACGACGACGTCGGAGAGCTCGTCCTTGCCCTTCTCGAACACCGACAGGGTGGCGTTGGGCGGGTCCTTCAGGAAGCTGTCGGGGCCCGCTTTCCAGAACTGCAGGTACTCGTCGGTGCGGTAGTGCCCGGCGATGCGCACCGGCCGGTCGGAGAAGAAGAGGGTGGTCGGGCTGAAGTTCTTCAGCGTGAGCGTCTTGCCGCCCGCGCCGATCTCGACGCCCGCGGCGTTCTGGACGAAGAGCAGCTGCGCCATCACCGGCGCGGCGGCGGGCACTTCCACTGCGGTCGCAGCCGGCGCCACGAACGCCGTCGCGGCGACGGTCGATACGGCGAAGAGGATCGTACGAAGGAACGTTTGCATGGCGATCTCCAGATGTGACTTGCGAGGTCAGTGCAGGTCCGCGTCCTTAAAGAACCTGGTGCCCGACAGGGTGAGCGAAGCCGAGAGCCCGGTGTCGGTGAGCTGGTACAGGTACACCCCCGGCATCACCGACACCGCCCCGGTGAACGTGCCGCCCCGCTCCGCCACCATCGCCGCGACGCTCGCCCCGCCGCCGAAGTCCCAGCCCTGGTTCACGAAGTCGCGCAGCGCGTTCGCCGTCTCGAACACGAAGATCAGGCGGTCCTTGGAGGCGCCGAATCCCAGGCCCGCCTGGACCTTGACCATCTTCATGAAGATGTCGCGATGGGTGCGGCGGTTGACCACCACCCCGCTCCCGGTCGTGCCGCCGGCGAAGAAGATCTTGATGCCGAAGGTGCTGAACACGCCGTAGCCGGCGGCGTGCTCGATCGCGGCGCGCGCGCCGGGCTGCACCTCGTACAGGGAGGCGAGCGCATCGTGCGCCATCTCGCGCACCTGCTGGCGCTTCTGGATGAGCGCGGTCTCGTCCTGCGCGGTGGCGGGGGCGACGAGCGCGAGCGCCGCGAGCGCGGGAAGCACGAATCGGGAGAGCATGACCAGTCCCCCTCCTGCGGCTACAGCACCGATTTGGGCAGCATGAGCTGGATCTGGAAGCGGATCGACCATTCCGGCCCGTTGTCCGGCGCCACGACGTTGTAATAGCTCTGCAACTGCAGGTTCACCGGCAGCCGCCCGAAGTGGACGATCTTCCCGACCCCGCCGCCGAGCGGCACCGTCCAGCGCTGGCTCGACTCGGCCTTCCAGTCGGCCGTGACGACCGGCGACGAGGTGAGGTACCACCCGTCGGGGAGGTTGTAGTTGAGGAAGGGCTGGAGCAGGAAGTTGTTGTAAGTCGGGTCGGACCCGCCGCTCACCGACCAGACGTTGTTCACCAGGAACCCGTACACCCACGGGCTGCCCTTCTCCAGCCGCAGCGCGACGAACGAGGGCCCGAGCCCCCAGCGGTCGTTGCCGAGACGGTCGCTGCTGTTCGTCGGGAGCTGTCCGATCGCGCCGGCGCCCCAGATGAGGCCTTCGGCGTTGCTCGGCGAGAGAAAGCCGGTGAACTGGACGTCGCCGAGGCCGGTGGTGGTGCTTTCGCCCGCCACGAACCCCGGCTGGGTGATGATCGGGACGATCGTGCGGGTGATCAGGTTCCACTGCTTGCTCAGCTCGAAGGGCACCACCGGCTGGATGTTCAGCACGTTCTGGGTGCCGTCGCGCGGGCCGACGTTGAAGTTGGTGTTGTTCTGGAACGGGATGCTGATCAGGTTGGCGACCGGGTTCTGCGCGAGCTTCGCGAGCGCTTCGGCGCTCATCTTCTGCTGCCCGAGCACGGGGCCGGCCGCGGCCGCCGCGAGCGCCGCGACGACCACTGCGGTTGTGCGTTTCATGCGCTCGCTCCTCAGCCGCCGACGACGGGATGGATCACCAGCTCGACGCGGCCGTCCTCCCACGAGCTGCGGGGATTGCCGGTCGCGGTCACGAGGATCGCCGGCACGCCCATGCCGAGGAGCTGGACCCGGACCGCCTCCGCGCGCTGCTGCGAGAGCGACTCGCGCGCGGCGTAGCTGCCGCCCTTGTCCGGATGGCCGATGACGGTGATCGTGATCTTGCCGTAGGTCCGCGCCACCGACGCGACCTTCTGTAGCGAAGCGAGGAACGCCGGGTTGACGACGGCGGATCCGGGGGCGAAGCGCGAAGCGCCGGTCATGTTGACGAGCACCGCGTGGTTCTTGAGGAGCTCGACGCTCGCGTTGCCGGCGTTGACCTCGGGGGCGAGCACCTGCGTGAGGTTCTGCTTCTGCGTGTCCATGTGGTGGCCGATGAGGCCGCCGGCGAGCGCGCCGCCCGCCGCGCCGATCAGGAGGCCGACCGCGGGATCGGCGTGATCGACCAGCCCGCCGATCAGGGCGCCGGTGGCGCCGCCGAAGAGGGCGCCCTTGCCGGTGTCGGTGCCCATCACGCCGCCGCCCATGCCGCCGCCCTGGCTCGCGCAGCCGGCGACGAGCGCCGCGGCGAGCAGCGTCGTTCCCGCTCGCTTGATCATTCCCAGTCGCATCGAAGCTCCTTTCTCGCGCGCATCGGCCGAACGAATCGTCATGGCTGCGCGGACACGTAGACGAGGTTGTTGCCCTGGAACGCCGCGCGGTAATAGACCCCCGGAGCGCAGTTGAAGTACTCGACCCCGCCGATCGGCGTGGACACGCAGCCGGGCGGCAGCGCCGACACGACGGTGCCGATCGGCACCGGGCCTGCGGGCGCCGCGGCGACGGGCGGGGGCACCGGCCGCGGTTGCGCGGCCGCGGTCGCTGCGGCGGCGGTGGTC
>JAGVSZ010000233.1 GCA_019137045.1 Betaproteobacteria bacterium | reverse complement strand
GCTCGCCCAGGAGCGGCGCCCGGTTGGCGAGGCAGATGTCGCGCCACATCTCGGCGTTGCTCGCGGCGAGGCGCGTGAACTCGCGGAAACCGCTGCCGGCGTGGGCGAGGATGCCGCGCGCGTCGGCGCGCTGGGCGATCTCCCGCATGAGCGCGAAGGAGAGGAGGTGCGGCAGGTGGCTCACCGCCGCGAGCACGGCGTCGTGCGCGGTGGGCGTCATCTCGGTGACGCGCGCGCCGCACGCCTGCCACGCCGCCCGCACGCGCGCGAGCGCGGCCGGCGGGTTCTCGGGCAGCGGCGTGATGATGACTTCCCTGCCGCGGTACAGGTCGGCCGCCGCCGCGGCGACGCCGCTCTCGTCGGAGCCCGCGACCGGGTGCGCCGGCACGAACTGCGCGCTGCGTTCGCGCAGGCCGACGCGGGCCGCGGCGCAGACGTCGGCCTTCGTGCTGCCGCCGTCGGTCACGACCGCCCCGGGCGCGAGGCGCGGCGCGATCTGGGCGAAGATCCCGGGCATCGCGCCCACCGGGGTCGCGACCAGCACGAAATCGGCCTCCGCCGCCGCGGCGCCGGCGTCCGGCTGCGCCGCATCGATCGCCCCGCGCGCGAGCGCGCGGCGGACGTTCGCCGGGTCCCGGCCCACGCCGATCACCCGGCGCACGGCGCCGGCCGCCTTGAGCGCGAGCGCGAACGAGCCGCCGATCAGCCCGACCCCGATCACCGCGAGGGTGTCGATCGACGTCACGGGCTCAGGACGCGCCGAGCGCCGCGGCGAGCGCGGCGAGGAAGCGCTCGTTCTCTTCGGGCAGGCCGATGGTCACGCGCAGGTGATCGGGCAGCGCGTAGCCGGCGACCGGACGCACGATCACCCCGGCGCGCAGGAGCCGCTGGTACACCGCGCCGGCCCGGCTCGCGCCGTCCCGGCGCGGGATCTCCACGGTGACGAAGTTGGCGAACGACGGGATCCACGCCAGCCCGAGCCGCGCGAACGCGGCGGTGAGCTGCGCCATGCCCGCCTGGTTGAGCTCGCGGCTCGCGCGCAGGAAAGGCTCGTCGTCGAGCGCGGCGATCGCCGCGACCAGCGCGAGATTGTTGACGTTGAACGGCTGGCGCACGCGGTTCAGCAGGTCGGCGACCGACGGGTCGCAGAGCGCGTAGCCGACGCGCAGGCCGGCGAGCCCGTAGGCCTTCGAGAACGTGCGCGTGATCACGAGGTTGCGATGCCGGGCGAGCCACTGCAGGCTGTCGTAGCGCGCCGCGGCCGGCAGGTACTCGTTGTAGGCCTCGTCGAGCACCACGACGACGTCGCCCGGCACGGCGCGCAGGAAGGCCTCCAGCTCGCCGCCGGTGAGCAGCGTGCCGGTGGGATTGTTCGGGTTCGCGACGAACACGACGCGCGTCTCGGGCGCGATCGCCGCGCGCATCGCCGCGAGGTCGTGCCCGTGCTGCCGGGCGGGGACGACGATGCCGCGCGCCCCGCGCGCCTGCGTCGCGAGCGGGTACACCGCAAAGGCGTGCTGCGAGTACACGGCCGAGCACCCGGGGGCGAGGAACGCCCCGCCCACGAGCTCGAGCACGTCGTTCGAGCCGTTGCCGAGGACGATGTGGTCCATCGGGATCCCGAGCTTGCCCGAGAGCGCCTTGGCGAGATCGAAGCCGTCCGGGTAGCGCGCGAGCTCGGGCAGCGCCGCCTCGATCGCCGCGCGCGCGCGCGGCGACAGCCCGAGCGGGTTCTCGTTCGACGCCAGCTTGACGATGCGCGCCTCGTCGAGGCCCATCTCGCGTGCGAGCTCGCTGATCGGCTTGCCCGGCTGGTAGGGCGCGATGCCGCGCACGTAGGCGGGCGCGCGTTCGCAGGGGTCGGCGGGCGGCGGCGGGACGGTGCTCATTGGACGGCGGCGGGATAGGAGCCCAGGACCTTCAGGAACGGCGCGAGGTCCTTCAGCGCGGCGAGCGCGTCGGCGAGCTTGCGGTCGCGCTGGTGGCCCTCGACGTCGATGTAGAACATGTACTCCCAGCGGCCGAGCCGCGCCGGGCGCGACTCGATCCGGCTCATGCTGACGCCGTGCTGCGCGAAGGGCGCGATCAGCGCGTGCACCGCGCCCGGGCGGTTGGGCGCGGACATCACGAGCGAGGTGAGGTCGCGGCCGGTCGGCGCGGTGCGCAGGTTCCCCAGCACGAGGAAGCGCGTGAGGTTGTCGGGCGCATCCTCGATGTTCTCGGCGAGCAGGCGCAGGCCGTAGCGCTGCGCCGCGATCGCGGGGCCGACCGCGCCCGCGTCGGGCTCCAGCGCGGCGAGCCGCGCGGCCTCGGCGTTGCTCGCGACCTGCACGCGCTCGGTGTGCGGCAGGTGCGCGGCGAGCCACTGGTGGCACTGGGCGAGGGACTGCGCGTGCGAATAGACGCGCCGCAAGCCGGCGGCCGCGTCGCCCTTGCCCATCAGGTTCTGGTGCACGCGCAGCACCACCTCCGCGCAGATCGCGAGCGGGGTCTGGAGCAGCAGGTCGAGCGTGCGCCCCACGGCGCCCTCGGTCGAGTTCTCCACCGGCACGAGCGCGAACTGCGCGGCGCCGGTCTCGGCTGCGCGGAAGACCTCGTCGATGGACGCGAGCGGCGTGCCGTCGACCGCGTGCCCGAAGTGCTTCGCCACCGCCATCTCGCTGAACGTGCCGGCCGGGCCGAGGTACGCGATCCGCAGCCGCTGCTCGAGCGCGCGGCAGGCCGAGACGATCTCGGCGAACACGCGGCCGACCGCCTCGCCCGGGAGCGGGCCGGGGTTCGCGGCCACCGCGCGGCGCAGCACCTCGGCCTCCCGCTCCGGCCGGTAGACCGGCCCGTCGCCCTTGAGCCGCCCGATTTCCTGCGCGAGGCGCGCGCGCTCGCCGAGCAGGCGCACGAGCTCGTCGTCGATGCGGTCGATCGCTGCGCGCCGGCCGGCGATGCCCTGGTCGTTCGGCTCGTCGTCCATCGCGCCGCTCAGGAGGGCAGGTAACGCACCGCGAGCACGCCGTCGATGCGGCGAATCGTCTCGATCGCCGCGTCCGGAACGCGGCTGTCGACGTCCACCAGCGTGTACGCCATCTCCCCCTTCGACTTGTTGAGCATGTTGTGGATGTTCAGTCCCGCGCGCGCCATCGCGGTCGAGATCTGGCCGAGCATGTTCGGCACGTTGGCGTTGGCGATCGCGACGCGGTAGGGCGCCTCGCGCTCCATCACGACGTCGGGGAAGTTCACCGCGTTGCGGACCGTGCCGTGCTCGAGGTAGTCGCGCACCTGGTCGACCACCATCACCGCGGAGTTGTCCTCGGCCTCGCGGGTGGAAGCGCCGAGGTGGGGCAGCGCCACGACCGCGCCGTGGCCGGCGAGGCGGGCGGTCGGGAAGTCGGTGACGTAGGCCTTCAGCCGGCGCGCTTCGAGCGCCTCGACGACCGCCGCGTCGTCGACGATGCCCTCGCGCGAGAAGTTGAGCAGGATGGCGCCCGGCTTGAGCAGGGCGAGCCGCTCGGTGCTCACCAGGGCACGCGTCGCCTTGGTCAGCGGCACGTGCAGCGTCACGAAGTGGCTCGCCTTCAGCACCTCCTCGATGGCGTGCGCCTTCCTGACCTGCGCGGGCAGACTCCAGGCCGCGTCCACGGTGATCTCGGGGTCGTAGCCGATCACGCTCATTCCGAGGCGGATGGCCGCGTCGGCGACCAGGCTGCCGATCTTGCCCAGCCCGATCACCCCGAGGGTGTGCCCGGGCAGCTCGACGCCCGCGAAGCGCTTCTTCTCCTCCTCGACCTGGCGCGCGATCGCCTCGTCCGCGCCGCGCAGGCCGGCGACGAACTGGACCGCGGGCACGAGGTTGCGCGCGGCGATGAGCATTCCGGCGAGCACGAGCTCCTTGACCGCGTTCGCGTTCGCGCCCGGCGCGTTGAAGACCGGCACCCCGCGCCGGCTCATCTCGGCGACCGGGATGTTGTTCGTCCCGGCGCCCGCGCGGCCGATCGCCTTCACCGACGCGGCGATCGTCAGCGCGTGCATGTCCGCGGAGCGCACCAGGATCGCGTCCGGCTGGGCCGCGTCCTTGCCGACGGCGTACCGCTCCGGCGGCAGCCGCTTCAGGCCGGCGGGGGAGATCTGGTTCAGCACCAGGACCTCGAAGCGGCTATCCATGCTGCGCCTCGAATTCCTTCATGTACGCGACCAGCCGCTGCACGCCCTCGATCGGCATCGCGTTGTAGATCGAAGCGCGCATGCCGCCCACCGACCGGTGCCCCTTGAGCTGCACCATGCCGCGCGCCTCCGCGCCGGCGAGGAACGCCGCGTCGAGCTTCGGATCGCGCAGCGTGAACGGGATGTTCATGCGCGAGCGGTCCGCTGCCCGCACCGGGCTGCGAAACAGCGTCGAGTCGCCGAGGTAGTCGTAGAGCAGGTTCGCCTTGGCGAGGTTCCTGCGCTCCATCGCCGCGAGCCCGCCCTCGCCCTGCAGCCACTTGAACACCAGGCCGGCGACG
>JAGVSZ010000255.1 GCA_019137045.1 Betaproteobacteria bacterium | reverse complement strand
CCCGCGCTATGCGCGCGCCGCGGCGAGCCGCTGCCGGGCGAGCTCGAGCAGCGCCTCGGCGCGCGCGAGCTCGGCAGGCGCGAGCTCGTGCAGCCACGCGTAGTGCGGCGGCTGCAGCTCCACCGCGACGAACGCGAAGCGCGGCGTCCGGCCGGTGAGCCGCCGCACCCCGTCCAGGTAGTGCGCCGCCTGCAGGTCGTACCCGAAGCGCTTGCGGGTGCGCGCGAACGCGCGCGGGCGCACGTCGCCGGTGGTCTTCAGCTCGAGCACGATCGCGTCGGTGAAGCAGTCCGGGCGCGCCTTCCAGCGCCGGCCCGCCTCGTCGCGCCAGTAGATCGACAGCTCCTTCATGCCCGCGTCGATCCACTCGGCGAGCGGCGCGCGCGGGTAGGCGCGGATCGCGTCGCGCGCGCCGGCGAGGCGCGCGAACTCCGCCCCGGTGATCCAGGTGCGCTCGAGCGCGTCGGCGCCCTCGTCCGCCGGCGGGATGTCGCGATCGAGGACGAGGTGGTCGGCGGCGAAGCGCGCGGGCTCGAAGACGAGCGCATGGAGCGCCTGCGCGAGCCGCTGGCTGCCGTCGTCCCCGAACGGCGCAGCGGCGGCCGCCGGGCCCGCGCGCAGCACCCGGCGCAGGGCGGAGCTCGAGCCGTACTCGGCGCGCGCGAGGTACGCCGCCAGCGGCTCCTGCCGCACCTGGGCCGGCGCGAGGGTCGGCGCGGGGCGCTCGCGCACCAGGTCGTCGATCGTTCGCATGCGGGGGGGCGGCGCTCGTCGGGGGAAGAACAGGAGTAGACCCGGGCGGCGCGCGGGGGTTCCGCCGCGGTCGTCCCCCGACCCCGTGACAATTCGCCGCCCGCCTGTCGCCGGAGGGGAACAAACTCGCGCCGCGGCGCGTTTCGCGGTGGACGCAGGCAGCGGACGCCGCCATGATCGGGGAGTTTCCGGAGGCGGCGTCGCCGCCCCCGGTCCGAGCCCGATGCCCACGACCGTTCCCGAGCAAGCCCAAGCACCCGCCGACCCCGGAAGGGCGGCCCTCGCCGAGCGGCTGGACATCGTCACCCGCATCGCGCGGCGGCTCTTCCGCGTCCCGGTGGTGCTGCTCTCCCTCGTGCGCGAGCGCTCGCCGCGGCTCTTCACCGGCCAGGGCGTGCCCGCGAGCGCGCTCGGCACCGAGGTCGCGTTCGACGCCGCCACGCTCGCCGGCGCGGGCCCGCTCGCGATCCCCGATCTGCTCGCCGACCCGCGCTTCCGGGAGCACCCGTGGGTGACCGGCCGGCTGCAGCTGCGCTTCTACGCGGGGACGCTGCTCGTCGGGCCCGACGGCGCCGTCGCGGGCACGCTCGCGGTGTGCGACCGCACGCCGAACGCGCTCGCCGAGGGCGATCTCCTGCTGCTGCGCGAGCTCGGCCGGCTGGCCGAGTCGGAGCTCGCGCTGGTCGCGCTCGGGCGCTCGCACGAGGAGCTGCTCAAGCAGCGCGAGCAGAGCCGCACGAAGGCGCTGGTCGACACCCGCACGCAGCTGTGGAACCGCCACGCGATGTTCGAGCTGCTCGACCGCGAGTTCCACCGCGCCAAGCGCGAGCAGGAGGCGGTCGCGGTGATCCTGGGCGAGATCGACCGCTTCGACGCGGTGGTGAAGCAGCACGGCGCGGCCGCGGGCGACGCGGTGCTGCGCGAGGTCACCAACCGCATCCGCGGCGTCGTGCGCCGCTCCGACACCGTGTCGCGCTTCGGCCCCGACGAGTTCCTGGTGTTCCTCGGCCGCTGCGATCTCGAGAACGGCTCGTCGCTCGCCGAGCGCATGCGCAGCCGCATCCGCAAGAGCCCGATCGCGCTCGGGACGCAGCAGGTGAACGTCACCATGACCTTCGGCGTCTCGGCGAGCGAGGGCGCGGCCGAGTGGACGCCCGACACGCTGGTGCGCCGCGCCGACGAGGCGCTCGCCGAGGCGGTGCGCGGCGGTCGCGACAAGGTGGCGGCGAAACGCCTGTAGGCGCCGCGCGGCCCGCGGCGCGCGTCATCCCGGACGCGCGTGTAGGCTGCGGCCTCGCGCGCGCCCGATGCAGCCCTCCAAGTTCGCCACCGGCCTCCTCTTCGTCCTGCTCGCGGTGCTCGCGTGGGGCGCCCAGTTCCCGGTCGCGAAGAGCGCGTTCTTCGCGGTCGACCCGTACCACGTCTCCGCGATCCGGTACGCCGTCGCCACCCTGCTCCTCGTCCCGGTGGTCGCGGCGATCGAGGGCCCGGCCGCGCTGCGCTACTACGGCCGGGGGCGGCAGGCGTCGGCGCTCGGGGTGATCGGGATGGCGGGCTCGCCGCTGCTCGTCTTCGCCGGCCTCGGCCTGACGCGCGCGGAGCACGCCGCGATCATCGTGTCCCTGCAGCCGTCGATGACCGCGATCGCCGACTGGGGGCTGCGCGGGCGGCGTCCGGCGCGCTTCACGCTCGGCTGCATCGCCACGGCCTTCGCCGGCGTCGTGCTGGTGGTGACGCGCGGCCAGCTGGCGCCCGGCCTGAGCGCGCGCGAGATCGCGGGCGACCTCCTCGTGCTCGTCGGCGCCGCCTGCTGGGTGGTGTACACCATGGGCACCGCGCGCTTCAGCGGCTGGTCGGCGCTCAAGCTCACCGTGCTCACGCTGATTCCCGGCACGCTCGGCCTCGTCGCCGGGACCGCGCTGCTCGTCGCGCTCGGCGTCGCGCACGTGCCGGGCCCCGCCGCGGTGGCGGCGGTCGCGCCGCAGCTCACCTTTCTCGCGCTGGCGGGGGTCGCGGCGGCGATGCTCCTGTGGAACGCCGGCACCCAGCGCATCGGCGCGCTCAACGCCATGCTGATGCAGAACCTCATGCCGGTGGTCGTCTTCGCGATCCAGTTCGGTCAGGGCCAGCGCTTCGAGCGGGCCGAGCTCGCGGGCGCCGCGCTGGTCATCGGGTCGCTGATCGCCAACAACCTCTACCTGCGGGCGAAGCTCCGGGCGCAGCCGCCCGGCTGACCGCCGTCAGCGGCCGCCGGCGCGCGTCAGAGCCCGAGCTCCCGCCGCCAGAACTCGTGGAAGTGCACCATCCCGTCCTCGTGCGGCGAGTGATACGGGCCCGCGTCCTCCTCGCCGAGCGCGTACAGCGCCGCCCGGCCGCGCTGCAGCAGCACGCACGCCGCGGCGTCCTCCGCCGCCGACTCGCGGTAGGCGGCCTGGTGCGCCTCGACCAGCCCGCGCTCGAAGAGCGCGACCTCTTCGGGGTAGTAGAACTCCAGCACGTTCAGCGTCTCGTCGGGCGCGACCGGCAGCACGGTGCTCACCACGAGCGCGCCGGGGTACCACTCGAGCATGACGTTGGGGTAGTAGATCGACCAGAGCGTGCCGTACTTCGGCATGCGGCCGCCCGACCACGCGAGGTAGGCGTCGCGGTAGCGCTGGTAGTTGGGCGAGGCCTGGTGGCGGAACCCGTCCTTGATGCCCAGGATCTGCCACGACCAGCGCTCGCCGAAGCCCCACTCGTAGTTGCCCGCGTCGACGAACTTCTGCAGGCCGGGGTGGAACGGCTCGACGTGGTAGAGCTCGAGGTAGAACTCGAGGAACGTCTTCCAGTTGTACGGGCAGCGGTCGACCTGGACGCGGTCGAACACGTAGCCCTCGAAGGCGTAGTCGGAGGCGAGGTCGAAGCCCGCCAGGTCGGCGGCGACGTCGCGGCGGCCCGCGAAGAGCAGGCCCTGCCACGACTGGAGCGGGGTCGCCTTGAGCGGCGCGTCGGGCGTCTGCGCGAACGCCGGCGCGCCGAGCAGCCGCCCTTCCAGGTCGTAGGTCCAGCGGTGCACCGGGCAGACGATGTGCTGCGCGTTGCCGCGGCCTTCGAGCAGCAGGGACTGGCGGTGGCGGCACACGTTCGACAGCAGGTGCACGCCGCGCGGGCCGCGCACCAGCGCCTTGCCGTGCCGCGCCCACTCGAGGGTGAGGAAGTCGCCCGCGTTCGGGACCATCAGCTCGTGGCCGACGTAGCCGGGCCCCGGGTCGAAGAGCGCCGCCTGCTCGCGCGCGAGGATCTGCGGGTCGAAGTACGCGGACACCGGCAGCTGCGGCCGGCTGGGGGCGAGGCGGATGCGGTCGGCGATGTCGGTCATTGCGCAAGTCCCGTCACGCGCATGCGGCGATTGTTCCACGGGCCGCGCCTGCGCGCGCCGGCGGCACCGTCGGCGCGGGATTGTCTGCGGCGCGGCGCCCGATTGATTTGACCGCCGTCAATCCGCGCCGCCGCCGCCGGCGCTCTTTCCGGGGTGCGCGGGGCGCGATCAGAGCAGCCCGAGCGCGGCGAGCTCCGCGCGCAGGCGCGCGGGGGAGGTGAAGTGCAGCGCGTGCAGCCCCGCGGCGCGCCCCGCGGCCACGTTGACCGCCGAGTCGTCGACGAACACCGTGCGCGCCGGGACGAGCGCGCAGCGCGCGATCGCGAGGCGGTAGATGCGCGGGTCGGGCTTGACCATCCCGTGCTCGCCCGAGACCACCAGGTCGTCGAACCAGCCGAGGAACGCGTGCCGGGCGCGCGCGAGCGGGAAGGTCTCGGCCGAGAAGTTCGTGAGCGCGTAGAGGCGGCGCCCGCGCGCGCGCAGCTCGGCGAGGATCGCCACGCTGCCGGGGATCTCGCCGCGCAGCATGTGCGGCCAGCCGGACGACCAGAGCGCGATGAGCGCGGCGTGCGCCGGGAAGCGGCGCGAGCGCTCGGCGATCGCCTGCGCCGCGGGCTTGCCGGCATCCATCTCGAGGATCCATTCGGGCGCGACCACCTCGCGCACGAAGCGCTCGAGCCCCGCGGCGTCGCCCGGAAAGTGCCGCGCGTAGTAGTGGCGCGGGTCCCAGTCGAGCAGAACCTTGCCGAGGTCGAAGAGGAGCGCGTCGAACAACGCTAGATCGGGAGGAAGACCAGCGTCGCGACGCCCTGCGTGACGCGGCGGATCACGCGGTTGGTGCGCTGCGCGGCCACCGCGGCCATCGCGTCCTGGTAGGCGATCAGCTTGCCGAACTCGCGCTCGAAGGACAGGTTCTTGACCTCCCCCGCAGTCTCGTTCGAGAGCAGCAGGAGCCGGCCGTCCGCGTCGCGCGCCTGCGCGAGCTTCCAGGCCGCGATCTCGACGTTGCGCGCCGCGTTGTACAGCTTCTGCGGGTCGAGCGAGTCGGTCAGGTAGATCTCGGTCTTGTCGCCGTAGGCGAGCACGATCATCCCGGCGAGCCCGACCGCGAACGCGAACACGCGGTCGCCCCCGTACTCGGGCGCGAGCGCGAGCTTGATCGCCGCGGTGCCGTGCGCCCCCTTCAGCTCGGGCAGGCGGAAGGCGTAGCGCGGATCGAAGCCGCGCTCCACCGCCGCCTCCACCGTGAGGAACCCGCTCTTCTTCAGCTCGCGCGGGTTGCGCCGGTAGAGCTTCTCCATCAGCAGCCGGGCGGACGCGAGGCTCTCCTGCAGGTGCACCTCCGCGGCCGCGTCCGTGTCGCTCTTGAGCAGCTGCGAGGGATGGAACTCCGCCTCGCGCGGCGGCGTGCGCTTCCCGGTGGACGGCGCGGCGGGGGGATAGGTGGAGGCGGCCGTGCAGGCAGCGAGGGCCAGGGCGGCGCAGAGGGGAAGCAGGCGGCGGTCCGCGCCCGCGGCGCGGCAGGGTGGCTTCGCCCTCGTTCTTCGCAACGCCCGGACTCTCCCCTGGAATCCGCCGCGGGACCCGGCGTCCCGCGCGCTGGAAGCTTACTCCCAACGCGCCGGCGCGAGGGCGAAAAATGTCGCGCGCGCTACGCGAGCGCCTTGGTGACCACCTCGGCGACGTCCTTCGACAGGCCCGCCCGGTCGCGCACGCGCTCGAGCGCGGCGCGCGCGTGCGCCTGCCGGCCGGCGTCGAACTTGCGCCAGCGGTCGAAGGCGCGCGCGAGCCGCGCCGCGATCTGCGGGTTGAGCGGGTCGAGCTCGAGCACGCGGTCGGCGGCAAACGCGTAGCCCGCGCCGTCCGCCGCGTGGAAGCGCACGTGGTTGGCGCAGAAGCTGCGGATCAGCGCGTACACCTTGTTCGGGTTGCGCAGGTCGAAGGCCTCGTGCGCGAGCAGCGCCTGCACCCGCGCCAGCGTGTCGGCGCGGCGCGCGGTCGCCTGCACCGCGAGCCACTTGTCGACGACCAGCGGCTCGCGCTTCCAGCGCGCGTAGAAGCGCTCGAGCGCGCCCGCGCGCGCGGGCGCGTCGGAGTTGGCGAGCGCGCCGAGGGCGGCCATGCGGTCGGTCATGTTGTCGGCGCGCTCGAACTGCGCGAGGCAGAGCGCCTCGACCTCCGGCGCTCCCAGCTCCATGAGGTAGCCGAGCGCCATGTTGCGCAGCGCGCGGCGCCCGGCCGACTGCGCGTCCGGGCTGTACGCGGCGCGCGACTCGAGCGCGTGGTACACCCGCTCCAGCTCGGGGCGCAGCGCGGCGGCGATCGCCCGCCGCAGGGCGTTGCGCGCGGCGTGGACGGCGTCCGGATCCACGACCTCCATCTGCTCCGCCAGGTAGGGCTCCGCGGGCAGCACCAGCGCCTCGGCCGTGAAGGCCGGGTCGCGGGGGTCGGCGAGCGCTCGCGCCACCGCGTCGACGAACGCCCGCGGGACCTCCATCTCCTCGCCGGCACGCAGCGCGGCGACGCCGCGCAGCACGATGGCGAGCGCGAGGCGCTGGCCGGCTTCCCAGCGGTTCACCGGATCCGAGTCGTGCGCCATGAGGTGCACGAGGTCGGCCTCGGTGTAGTCGAACTCGAACTGCACCGGCGCGGAGAAGCGCCGCAGCAGGGAGGGCACCGGCGGCCGCGGGACGTCGACGAACACGAAGCGCTCCCGCGGCGCCCGGACCGAGAGCACGCGGTCGGTGCCGGCCGCGGCGGCCTCGCCCTCGAGCCGCAGGGGAAGCTCGCGGCCGTCCGGGTCGATGAGGCCGAGCGCGAGGGGAATGTGCAGCGGCGCCTTGTCGGGCTGGCCGGGCGTGGGCGGGAGCGACTGCTCCACGTCGAGGGTGTAGCGCCGCGCGCGCGCGTCGTACGCGCCGCGCGCGACGAGCCGCGGCGTGCCGGCCTGGTCGTACCAGCGCCTGAACTGCGCGAGGTCCGCGCCGTTCGCGTCCGCCATCGCCGCGACGAAGTCGTCGGTGGTGACCGCCTGGCCGTCGTGGCGCCGGAAGTAGAGGTCCATGCCGCGCCGGAATCCGTCCGCGCCGACGAGCGTGTGGATCATGCGCACCACCTCGGCGCCCTTCTCGTACACCGTCGCGGTGTAGAAGTTGGAGATCTCCATGTACGACTGCGGCCGCACCGGGTGCGCCATCGGGCCCGCGTCCTCCGGGAACTGCGCGGCGCGCAGGCCGCGCACCTCCTGGATGCGGGTCACCGCGCGCGAGTAGACGTCGGCGCCGAACTCCTGGTCGCGGAAGACGGTCAGGCCCTCCTTGAGCGAGAGCTGGAACCAGTCGCGGCAGGTGACGCGGTTGCCGGTCCAGTTGTGGAAGTACTCGTGCGCGACCACGCGGTCGATGTTGAGGAAGTCGGTGTCGGTCGCGATGTCGGGACGGGCGAGGACGTACTTCGTGTTGAAGATGTTGAGCCCCTTGTTCTCCATCGCCCCCATGTTGAAGTCGCCGACCGCGACGATCGCGTACTGGTCGAGGTCGAGCTCGAGGCCGAAGGTGTCCTCGTCCCACTTCATCGCCTTCTTCAGCGCCTGCATGGCGAAGGCGCACTGGTCGAGCTTGCCCGGCTCGACATAGATCGCGAGCCGCGCGCGCCGGCCCGAGCGGGTCACGAAGCGGTCCTCCAGCACGTCGAGCCGCGCGGCCACCAGGGCGAAGAGATACGACGGCTTGGGGAACGGATCCTCCCACCGCGCCCAGTGCCGGCCCGCGCCGTCCGCGCCGCTGGCGACCAGGTTGCCGTTCGAGAGCAGGACCGGGCAGCGCGCGCGGTCGGCGCGGATCGTCACCGTGTAGCGCGCCATCACGTCCGGCCGGTCGGGGAAGAAGGTGATGCGCCGGAAGCCCTCCGCCTCGCACTGGGTGAAGTAGCCGTCCTTCGAGGCGTACAGGCCCATGAGCTTCGTGTTCCGGCGCGGCGCGATGCGCACGACCGTCTCCAGCGCGAACGCGTCCGGCACGCGGCGGAGCGTCAGCCGCTCGGGGTCGAGCGTGTAGTCGGCGCCCGCGAGCGGGCGGCCGTCGAGCGCCACCGAGACGAGCTCGAGCTCGTCGCCGTCGAGCACCAGCGGCGCGGCGCGGTCGCCCGCCGCGGGGTTGCGCGCCAGCGCGAGCCGCGCGCGCACCTCGGCGTGCTCCTCGTGCAGCGCCACGTCGAGCGCGACGGTCCGGACGAGGAACGCGGGCGGCGCGTAGTCGCGCAGGTAGATGGCGGTCGGAACGGGGTCTCGCATGGGTCGGGCGCAGCGGGGGTGAACGTCGGCGCCAGTCTACAAGACCCCCGCCCGGGCGCGGCCACGCCGCGCCGGCGGGGGCGCGGGTGCGCCGATCCGCGCGCCGCGGCAGAGCGCCGCGCCGGCGCCGACGCGCGCAGGGCGTCGCCGCCCCGGATGCGCCGGCCGGGGGGTCAGTGCTTGTACAGGACGTCGAGCGTGATCAGGCGCGCGTCCACCTCGCCGGTGGTGCCCGCGTCGCCGATGCGGCCGTAGCTCTCGTACTCGAGGCGTGCGCCCCAGTTCGGCGTGAAGTCGTACTGCGCGCCGATCGCGAGGAGGGGGTTCCACTTGTACGCTTTCGCGTTCGACTGGTACGGGATGCCCGCGCCGGTCACGTCGAACTCGGCCTTCGTGTACGCGGCGCCGACCTTGCCGTAGAAGGACAGGGCGGGGTGGACCGGGAGCGAGTAGGTGCCGACCAGGCCGATCCACCAGGCGCTCGCGTAGTACTTGCCGTTCAACTCGGTCCCGGCGAGCGTGCCGGCGCCCTGGTAGTCGAACTTGAAGTAGCGGCTGAGCGTCAGGTTCGAGTACCCCGCCTCGACCGCGCCGTAGGGGTGGAAGCGATACCCGACGAACACCTTCCCGCCGATGTCGAGCTCGTGGGTCGTGCGCCCGAGCATGCCGTCGAGCGACCCGGGCGGGAGCCCCATGCCCTGCGCCACCTGCTGCTCCATCCAGGCGGGCGACAGGTTGCCGTCGAAGACGTTGCCCTGTCCCTGCCCGAGCCCGACCCCGACGTAGGCGTGGCGATTGAACACCTGCACCTGCGCGACGGCGCCCGGCGACAGCAGGCAGGCCGCGAGCGCGAGCAGTGCAACCCTCCCCAGTCCTCCTCTACGGGACGACATGGCCGTTCTCCCCCCCGCTTCCGAGCGGTTTTCTTGGGAGACACAGGCTGAAACAAATAGTTCTATTTGTCAATAGGTTGTCGAATATTCCACAGGTAGAACATGAGATACAGAGCGCAATTCCAGCCCAGTCGGGACTTTCCGATCCTTCGGCCGGTTACCTCACGCGCTTCTGGTCGTCGGTTCGATGCCCGGGCGCGTCCGCGCGGGCGCCGTCGTCGCGAGCGCGCGGGGGCTAGGCGCGCGCGGCGCGGTCCGCGCGCACCAGCTCCGCGCCGCGCTCGGCGATCATGACCGTCGGCGAGTTGGTGTTGCCGGAGGTGATCGTCGGCATGATCGACGCGTCGATCACCCGCAGCCGCTCCATGCCGATGACCCGCAGCCGCGCGTCGACGACCGCCCCCCGGTCGTCCGCGACCCCCATCTTGCAGGTTCCGACCGGGTGGAAGATCGTCGTCCCGACGTCGCCCGCCGCCTGCGCCAGCTCGTCGTCGGACTGGAACTCGGGGCCCGGCTTGAACTCGCTCGGCCGGTAGCGCGCGAGCGCGGGCTGCGCGGCGACCTTGCGCGCGAGCCGCAGCGACTCGGCCGCGACCCTCCGGTCTTCCGCGGTCGACAGGTAGTTCGGCTTGATCGCGGGGTGCGCGCGCGGATCGGCGCTCTGCAGCCGCACGTGGCCGCGGCTCGTCGGGCGCAGGTTGCACACCGAGGCGGTGAAGGCGGGGAACGGGTGCAGCGGATCGCCGAACTTGTCGAGCGACAGCGGCTGCACGTGGAACTCGACGTTCGGGGTCGCGTGCGCCGCGCTCGAGCGGGCGAACCCGCCGAGCTGGCTGGGCGCCATCGTCAGCGGGCCGGTGCGGAACAGCGCGTACTCGAGGCCCATCATCGCCTTGCCCCACAGGCTGTTCGCGCGCTGATTCAGCGTCACGACGTTCTGCACCTTGAACGCCGTGCGCAGCTGCAGGTGGTCCTGGAGGTTCTCGCCCACGCCGGGCAGGTCGTGCGCGACCGCGATGCCGTGGCTCTGCAACAGCGCGCCCGGCCCGACGCCGGAGAGCTGCAGGAGCTGCGGCGAGCCGATCGCGCCGGCGGCGAGAATCGTCTCGATGCGCGCGGCGGCGAACTCGGTTGCGCCTCCGCGCCGCAGCTCGATCCCCGTCGCCCGCCGGCCGTCGAGGCGCACGCGCTCCACCAGGGCGTCGGTCACGACGGTGAGATTCGGCCGGTGCAGGACCGGTTTCAGGAAGCCTTTGGACGCGCTCCAGCGCACGCCGCGCCGCTGGTTCACCTCGAAGAACCCGGCGCCGTGGTTGTCGCCGCCATTGAAGTCGTCGGTCGGCGGGATGCCCGCCTGCACCATCGCCGCGCGGAACGCGTCGAGGATCTCCCACGACAGCCGCTGCCGCTCGACGCGCCACTCGCCGCCGGCGCCGTGCAGCGCGTCGGCGCCGCGGTGCGAGTCCTCGGAGCGCTTGAAGACCGGCAGCACGTTCGCCCACGACCAGGACGGGTCGCGCGCGAGCCGCGCCCACTCGTCGTAGTCGCGCGCCTGGCCGCGCAGGTAGAGCATCGCATTGATCGACGAACAGCCGCCCAGCACCTTGCCGCGCGCGTAGAGGATCGAGCGGCCGTTCAGGCCCGGATCCGGCTCGGTGCGATAGCACCAGTCGGTGCGCGGGTTGCCGATGCAGTAGAGATAGCCGACCGGGATGTGGATCCAGATCCAGCCGTCCCTGCCGCCCGCCTCGACGAGCAGCACGGAGACGTCGGGATCGGCCGAGAGCCGGTTCGCCAGCACGCAGCCGGCCGTGCCGGCGCCGACGATGACGTAATCGAACGCGCCGAGGAGACTCACCGGGGATGCGATCGGTCAGGAGATCGTCGCTACCGCAGGCTTCAATTCGAGCCTTTCCGCGCGTCGGGCGAATCGCCGTGCGTCGAAGGTCAGCATCTTCGAGCAGGCCGCCGCCTGGGCAGCGGCGAGATGCAGCGCGTCGGCGAAGTCGACGCCACGCGCGAACCAGCCGGCCGCCAGTTCGACCCCGCTGCGGTCTTCGATCACCACGGTGGGCATCGCGAGGAGTTGATCGACGGCGTCGCCGAACTGCTTCGCATCGAGCTTGTAGACGCCGCGGAATACCCACTCCAGCTCGAGCAGTACCGTCTTGGCCACGAAAATCGCCGGCCCCTCCATGGCGCCGAGCGCAGCGGGCGACTGCGCGGGGTCGTCCTTCAGGAGCCAGCGGGCGAGGACGTTCGTGTCGACCGCGATCATCGGCGCGGCTTGCCGAGCGCCGCGATCGGGTCCATGTCCTCCACCCTTATGCGCGGACCGCGGTACCGGATCAGTCCGTATCCCGCCGCCGCGGTGCGCGGGGCCGGGGCCGGCACCGGCGTCAGGCGAATGGTGTTGCCCTCCTGCGCCATGCGCACGCGCGTTCCCGCGCGGATGCCGAGCGCCTTGCGCAGCCGCTGCGGGATCACCACCTGGCCCTTGCTGGATACCGTTCCGCTGCCCATGTGCCCCTCGCTGCCGGTAAAACCGGGTAAGAATTCTGCCGGCCGGCGGCCATTCGTGCAACCGCGCGCGGTGCGCGTGCCGCCAAAGCCGCGCCGCTCAGGTCCCGTAGCGCACCGGCGACCCGAAGGCCTTCAGCGCCGCGAGCGCGCTGTAGCAGGCGAGCAGCGCCGTTTTCGGGTTGTCGGGCGACGGCACCGACTCGAACTTGATCGAGATCGTGCCGGTGCGGCCGCGGACGCTGATGTAGTGCGTGTTGAACTTCAGCGCCGGGTCGGCGACCACCTTCAGGCGCGTGCGGTCGAACCCGACGCCCGCCAGCGACAGCACCGCGGCGATGTTCACGTTGGCGGGGAAGTGCGGTACGCCCGCGCGCGCGCTGCCGTCGAAGAGCGTGGTCGCGCCCCGCAGCCGGTCCAGGTCGATGCCCAGCCGCTCGACGTACGGGATGCCCTGCCACGCCGCCGGCGGCTTGGTGACCGCGATCTCCACCTCGTCCGCGCCCGCGGCGCAAACCGCCTTGAGCGCGTCGAGCCCGCCGATGCCGCCGGAGGGCACGTAGAGCGGGGCGCGCCTTTCCGCGGCCAGGCGCTCGAGCTGCGACCGCAGCGCGTCGTCGCAGAGCGCGCCTCCGGACAGCACGATGACGGCGATGCCGCGCTCGAGGAGCGGGGCGGCGAACTCCCGCACTGCATCATGCGACGCCGCCTCGACCACGACGTCGGGCCGCTGCGCGAGCAGCTGCGCCAGGCCGGTGACGAACGGTACGCCGTATTGCGCCGCGAGCGGCTTGCCGCGCGAGGACGCGCTCCGCCCGGCGAGCGCGCACACCTCGAAGTCGCCGAGCTCGCCGCGGGCGAGGTGCTCGAGGATGAGGCCGGCGATGACGCCGCCGCCGACGAGGCCGACGCGCATGCGACCGATTGTGCCATGCGCGCCGCGCGTTGCCCGCGCCGTCGGCCGCGGCGTACACTGCGACGCGCATCGACCCACCCCAGGAGGAACGGCCATGAAGATCCTGCCCGCCGTTGCATGCGCGCTCGCAGCGCTCGTTTCCGCCGCGGCGTCGGCGGCCTACCCCGAGCGGCCGATCAAGCTGATCGTGCCGTGGGCCGCGGGCGGCGACACGGACGTGATCTACCGCACCTTCGCGCCGCTGATGCAGAAGCAGCTCGGCGGCACCATCGTGGTCGCGAACGTCGGCGGCGCCTCGGGCACGAAGGGCGCGAAGGAGGCGCTGGCCGCCCCGGCGGACGGCTACACGATCTTCGCGGTGCACGACTCGATCCACGCGACCTACTACACCGGCGTGGCCGACGTGAACTACACGGACTTCGAGCCGATCTGCCTGGTGAGCTCCACGCCTTCGATCGTGACCGCCAGCCCGAAGACCTCCTGGCGCGACATGAAGGCGCTGCTCGCCGACGCCAAGGCGCGCCCCGGGCAGATCACGGTTGGCGCCACGCTCGGATCGACCAGCCATTTCTTCCCGGCGATGGTCGAGCAGGCCACCGGCGTCAAGTTCAAGTACGTGTCCTACGAAGGGACGGCGCCGCGCATGAACGCGCTGCTCGGCGGACACGTGGATCTGGCCGAATCCAACCTCACGCAGAAGGGCAAGGCGGACGCCGGGCAGCTCCGGTTCCTGGCCATCGCCACGGCCACCCGCAACGACGAGATCCCGAACGTGCCCACGCTGAAGGAGCTCGGCATCGACGTGGAGTACGCGGTCAACCGCGGCCTGCTCGCGCTCAAGGGCACGCCGGCCGACGCGCTCGCGAGGTTGCGAGCCGCCTGCGGCGCGGCGGCCAGGGACCCGGGGTTCGCCGAGGCGATGAAGAAGCAGGGCACGCTCGTGCGCTATCTCGACCACGACGCGTACGCGGCGTTCCTGCGCAAGGAAGACGGGCTGAACAAGGCGCTGGCGAAAGAGCTCGGCCTGCTGAAGCGCTGAGCGGCGCATGATCGGCCGCGACGGCTGGGCGGGGCTCGTGGTGCTGGCCGCGAGCCTCGTGCTGTTCGCGCTCACGCTCCGGCTCGAGGACAGTCCGCTCGTCCCCATCGGGCCGGGCTTCTATCCGCGCATCGTGCTCGGCGCGACGGCGCTGCTCGCCGCGTGGATGGTGCTCGCGGATCTCCTCGCTGCGCGGCGTGCGGCCCCGCGCGCGGCGCGGGTGCGGCGCAACTACGCCCTGGTCTGGTTGATGTTCGCCGCTTTCGGCCTGTACGTCGGCACCCTCGCCTACCTGGGCTTTCGCATCGCGACGCTCCTGTACGTCGCGGCGGTGAACGCGCTGCTCGACCGGCCGCGCGGCGCGCGCGGCTGGGCGCGCGTAGCGGTGGTGGCGCTCGCCACGACCGCGGCGGTGTACGTGGTCTTCGAGCGCGAGCTCTCGGTGCTGCTGCCGCGCGGGCGCTGGACGGACTTCTAGGGCGCGCCGGTGTTCGAGCTGCTCGGCGCCGGCCTCGCCGGCATGCTCCAGCTGAAGTACCTCGCGCCGCTCGCCATCGGCGCGCTGGTGGGCGTCGTCGGGGGCGCGATCCCGGGCATCACCATCACCATGACGGTGATCGTCGTGCTGCCCTTCACCTTCGGCCTGGAGCCGCTGCAGGGCCTGGCGGCCATGATCGGCGTCTACGTCGGCGGCGAGACCGGCGGCCTCATCGCCTCGTGCCTGCTCGGCATTCCCGGCAAGCCCTCCGCGGTGGCGACCACCTTCGACGGCTTCCCGATGGCGCGCAAGGGCGAGCCGGGGCGCGCGATCTGGCTCGGCATCTGGGCCTCGATCTTCGGCGGGCTGCTGGGCGCGATCGTGCTGATCGCGGCCACCGAGCCGCTCGCGCGCTTCGCGCTGCAGTTCGGGCCCTGGGAGTACTTCTCGCTCTTCATCCTCGCGCTGTCGATGGTCGCGGGCCTGGTCGAGAGCTCGCTCGCCAAGGGCCTCGCCTCCGGAGCGCTCGGCTGCGTGGTGACGATCCTCGGCAACGACCCGGTGCTGGGGCGCGAGCGCCTCACCCTCGGCATTCCGTGGCTGGAAGGCGGCATCCCGTTCCTGCCGGTGCTGATCGGCGTGTTCGCCTTCGCGCAGATCATGTCCGACGTGGAGAAGATGGGCGGCGCCGCGTCCGCGGAGCAGGCGCTCGACCGCGGCGTCAGCCTCGCCGTGTCGCACGCGCGGGTGCTCTGGGACATCCTCTCGCGCCCCTTCGTGCTGCTGTGGTGCTCCTTCATCGGCCTGGTGATCGGCGTGCTGCCGGCGATCGGCGGCAGCGCCGCGAACATGCTCGCCTGGGACCAGGCGAAGAAATTCTCCCGCCACCCGGAGAAGTTCGGCACCGGCATTCCCGAGGGCATCATCGCCTCGGAATCCTCCAACAACGCCAACGTCGCGGGGTCGCTGGTGACCATCATGGCCTTCGGCATCCCGGGCGACGCGGTGACCGCGGTGATGCTGGGCGCGCTCACCGTCCACGGCATCCAGTCGGGGCCGCTGTTCATCTCGCAGAACGCGCAGATCGCCTACGGCATGTTCGCCGCCTACATCCTCGCGCACGCGATCGTGCTCGCCATCCTGCTCCTCGGCGTGCGCTGGATGCTGCGCATCGTCGTCGTGCCGCGATCGATCCTGTTCCCGGTGGTGCTGGTGCTGTGCACGGTGGGCGCCTACGCGCTCGGCAACGCGATGGCGAGCGTCTACGTGCTGCTCGTCTTCGGCGTCGCCGGCTACGCGATGGTGAAGGTCGGCTTTCCGCTCGCGCCCTTCATCCTCGGGGTGATCCTGGGCGACCAGATCGAGGTCAACCTGATCCGCGCGCTCATGACCAACCCGGATCCGTGGCTGTTCCTCACGCGCCCGATCTCCGGCCTGCTGCTGGGCGCCGCGGTGCTGTCGATCGCCGCCGCGCTGTGGCAGCACCATCGCCAGCGGCGGCGCATGGCGGCGGCCGGCGCAGGGGACGCCGATTTCTGACCGCCTCGAGGCCGCGATCGACGCGCGCACGCGCGCGGCGCTCGCCTGCGGCGCGCTCGAACCCATCGCGACCGACGAGACCGCGCTCGAGGACGGCGACGTGCGCTTCGTCGTGCGCAGCGTGTCGAGTCTCGCGCGCAGACCCGCCGCGGGCGCGATGCCGAAGGACGGTGCGCGCCCGAACCCGTTCGCGCCGCCCGACGCCGAGCTCGTGGTCGGCGACCTCACGCCGACGCACTTCGGCGTGCTCAACAAGTATCCGGTCGTGCCGCATCACCTCCTGATCGTGACGCGCGACTTCGTCGACCAGGAGACGCTGCTCGACGCGGCGGACTTCGCGGCGCTCGCCGCCGCCCTGCGCGAGGTCGACGGGCTCGGCTTCTACAACGGCGGCCGCGCGGCCGGGGCGAGTCAGCCGCACCGGCACCTGCAGCTCGTGCCGCTGCCGCTCGCGGTCGGCGCGTGGACCGTGCCGATGGAGGCGCTGTTCGACCAGTGGTCGAGCGGGGGTGGGACCTCGCGGCTGCTGCGGCTGCCGTTTCGCAACGCGTTTGCCGCGCTCGAGCCGTCCGACCTCGAGGCTGCGGACGGCGCAGAGCGCCTGCTCGAACGCTATGTGCGGATGCTCGCGGCGTGCGGGCTGCGCGAGGACCCGGCGAACGACGGCGGGCGCGCGGCCAACGAGCCGGAGCGCCAGCGCGGGCCCTACAACCTGCTCGCGACGCGGCGCTGGATGCTTCTCGTGCCGCGCGCGCGGGAGCACTTCGGCACCATCTCGATCAACGCGCTCGGCTTCGCCGGGTCGCTCTTCGTGCGCGACGCGGCGGAGATGGACGCGCTGCGCGCCGCCGGCCCGATGAACGCGCTGCAGTCGGTGGCGGTGCCGGTCTGATCCGGCCGCGCGCCGCAGGCCGTTCAGTGCGCGGCGTGGCGCCGCGCCGGCGCGCGTTCGCCCGTGCGCGCGCGCCTCACGCCGCGTGCCAGAGCACGTCGGCGTTCGCTTTCGCCGCGCGCTCGAGCAGTTCGATGAGCGGGAATGCCCGCTGGCGCAGCGAGACCGGCGGC
>JAGVSZ010000252.1 GCA_019137045.1 Betaproteobacteria bacterium | reverse complement strand
GAGCTTGGCGGTGTCGTAGCCGAGCGCCGCGACCTGCGCGACGGCGCGCTGGTAGGCGGCCTCGTCCATGGTGCGCGTCTGCGAGAGGATCCAGACGTTGTCGCGGTCGATCGAACCCAGGATCGCGTAGCGGGCATCGAGGTCGAGCGCGAGGGCGTAGTAGTCGCCCCACGAGAACGCCGGCGCGGTGTACCAGAGCGAGGTGAACCGCACGCCGAGCGTCTGCGGCGGCGGGGCTTCCTCGAACACCCCTTCGCCGATCTGCACGTTCCACAGGCTCTCCGCGCCGCGGCACTGGGTGACAATCGAGATGTTGCCGTCGGTGCGCCGGAGCAGGGTCGCGGCGACGTCGCGCTCGCAGTGGCGCTGCGGCCAGTTCGGGAGGCGCGCCACCTCGTACCAGCGTCCCTCCCAGCGCGTGTAGTAGGCGCCGCGGTCCTGCACCGGGACCTGCGCGAGCGCGGGGCTCGCCATCACGGTCGCGAGCGCTGCGAGTCCAAGGACGTTTCCGACTTTCATGGTCCCCCCTCTTCGGTCGGCACAGGGTTTTGATTATGCCGTGAAATCAAACGCTTCGCACCGGACATTCGCCACGTTTGCGAAGTGCCCGCAACCCCCTCAGCCGCGCGGCCCCGGCCAGAGGGGCGGCACGAGGCGGCGCTTGCCGTCGGTGGTCTTGTGCACGCCGGGCTCGTCGAGCGCCTCCCGGTCCCAGAGCTGGCAGGTGACCTGCTCGTGCTTCTGGTCGAGGGCCTCGCAGTAGTTCTTGTACTCGCACACGCGCGCCTGCGCGCCGTGGCCCGAGCGGACCTTCTCGAACCAGTCGGGGTCGGCGAGACTCTGGCGCGCGAAGCCGATCACGTCCGCCTTGCCCGCGGCGAGCAGCGCTTCGGCCTGCTCGAAGCCGTGCATGCCGCCGGTGACGACCACCGGCGTCGCGAATCCCGCCGCGCGGACCGCGGCGTGGATCGCCGCGGTCGGCTCGACGTTGCGGCCGAACGGCCCGCGCGCGTCCGAGACGTACTGCGGCATGCACTCGTAGCCGCTCGGCCCGGTGTACGGGTAGGACGACCAGCCGATCGCGGGCTGCTTGGCGTCCTCGAACTTCCCGCCGCGCGACAGCGACAGGAAGTCCATGCCGGCGCGCGCGAACTCGACTCCGAACCAGGCGGTGTCCTCGACCGTGTTGCCGCCCTCGACGCAGTCCTCGCTCAGGAAGCGGCAGCCGACCGGGTAGTCCGCGCCCACCGCCGCGCGCACCTGCCGGAACACCTCCAGCGGCAGGCGCACGCGGTGCTCGCGCGCCCCCCCGTAGCCGTCGGTGCGCGTGTTCAGGCGCGAGAGGAACGAGGCCATCGTGTACGCGTGGGCGTAGTGCAGCTCGATGCCGTCGAAGCCGGCCGCGCGCGCGCGCTGCGCGGCCTGCGCGAAGAGCCCGGGCAGCACCTGCGGCAGGTCGCGGATGTGCGGCCGCTCGACGTCGGTCACGCGCTCGCGCTCGCCGTAGCGCAGCGCCTCGAGCTCGCGCGTCTCGAGCACGCGCGCGAGCTCCTCCTCCGGCAGCTGCGCGAGGTGCCGGCGCACGAGCTCCTCGGGCCAGCCCTCGGCGCCCAGGCGCGCGCGGTGCCACGGCTGGATCGGGAGGAAGCGCGCGAAGAACTTCTCCGGGTCGGGCCGGCGGCGGATGGCGAGGAAGTCGATGATCTGGATCAGCAGCCGCGTGCGGCCGTCGCTCGCGCGCCGCACCGCGTCCACGAGCCGCGCGAGCCCCGGCACGAAGCGGTCGTGGCCGATGCGCAGCAGCGGCCCGCTGGGGATGTCGCGGATGCCGGTCGCCTCCACGACGATCGCGCCCGGCCGGCCGCGCGCGAAGCGCTCGTACCACTCGACGTTCTGGTCGGTGACGAAGCCGTCCTCGGTCGCGCGCCACGGCACCATGGCCGGCACCCAGGTGCGGCTCTCGAGCTCGATGCGCCCGATCCGCACCGGACTGAAGAGGCGCGAGCGCGCCGCCTCGGCGCGCGTGGGCCAGCGCCCGGGCGCGGGTTTCCACTTGATGCGTTCGGGCGGTCGCCACATGGTGGACCGAGTGTAGCGGATCGCCGCTGCCGCGGGGCGGGGTTGAGGCAAAATACGCATCGAGGGCTCCGGCGTGTCGTTCTACAACCTCTATCGACACAACTTCGCGCGCGTCGCGGTGTGCGTGCCGGAGCTGCGCGTCGCCGATCCCGCGTTCAACGCGGCGCGCACGATCGAGCTCCTCGGCACGGCGGCCGCGCGCAAGGCGGTGATCGCGCTCTTCCCGGAGCTCGGCCTGACGGGCTACTCCTGCGAGGATCTCTTCCACCAGCGCGCGCTGCTCGAGGCGAGCGAGCGCGCGCTCGCCGAGGTGATCGCGGCCGCGCGCGACCTGGCGCTGGTCGCGATCGTCGGCGCGCCGCTCGCGCTCGACGGGCGGCTCTACAACTGCGCGGTGGTGATCCATCGCGGGCGCGTGCTCGGGGTGACGCCCAAGACCTACCTGCCCAACTACCGCGAGTTCTACGAGCTGCGTCAGTTCGCCTCGGGGGAGGCGTGCGCGCGCACGGCGATCGACGTGGCCGGCGCGCGCGACGTGCCGTTCGGCGCGCTCGTCTTCCGCGCGACCAGCCAGCCGCTGCTCGCGCTGCACGCGGAGATCTGCGAGGACCTGTGGACGCCGATCCCGCCGTCGTCGTTCGCCGCGCTCGCGGGCGCGACCGTGCTCGCGAACCTGTCGGCCTCGAACGTCACGGTCGGCAAGGACGACTACCGCCGCCAGCTCGGCGCGAACCAGTCGGCGCGCTGCCTCGCGGCCTATCTCTACGGCGCCGCCGGGTTCGGCGAGTCGACCACCGACCTCGCCTGGGACGGGCACGGGTTCGTGTACGAGAACGGCACGCTGCTCGCCGAGAGCGCGCGCTTCCAGTACGGCTCGCACCTGATCACCGCCGACATCGACCTCGACCGCATCGCGCAGGACCGCGCGCGCCAGAACACCTTCGGCGAGTCGGCGCGGCGCCACGCGCAGGAGGTCGCGCGCTTCCGCCGCGTCGACTTCGAGCTCGAGCTGCCCGCCGACGGCGTGCTCGAGCTCGAGCGCGGCTACGAGCGCTTCCCGTACGTGCCGTCCGACCCCGCCACGCGCGACGCCCGCTGCCGGGAGATCTACGACATCCAGGTGCACGGGCTGGTGAAGCGGCTGCGGGCGATGGGCGCGAGCAAGGTGGTCATCGGCGTGTCCGGCGGGCTCGACTCGACCCAGGCGCTGATCGTGTGCGCGCGGGCGATGGACGTGATGGGCCTGCCGCGCGCGAACATCCTCGGCTACACCATGCCCGGGTTCGCGACCACCGCGCGCACGCTGTCCCAGGCGCGCCGGCTCATGGAGGCGGTCGGCGCGAGCGCGCACGAGATCGACATCCGTCCGAGCTGCCGGCAGATGCTGGCCGATCTCGGCCACCCGTTCGCGCGCGGCGAGAAGGTGTACGACGTCACCTTCGAGAACGTGCAGGCGGGCGAGCGCACGAGCCATCTCTTCCGCCTCGCCAACCTGCACGGCGCGCCGGTCGTGGGTACGAGCGACCTGTCGGAGATCGCGCTCGGCTGGTGCACCTATGGCGTCGGCGACCACATGGCCCACTACCACGTCAACGCGAGCGTGCCGAAGACGCTGATCCGCTATCTCGTGCGGCACGTCGCCGACGCGCACCAGCTGGGCGAGCGCGCGAGCGCGGTGCTGCGCGCGGTGCTCGACACCGAGGTGAGCCCGGAGCTCGTGCCCGGCCAGCACAACGGCCAGCCGGTGCAGACCTCCGAGAGCGTGGTCGGCCCCTACGAGCTGCAGGACTTCCACCTCTACTACACGCTCCGGTTCGGCTACTCGCCGCGCAAGGTCGCGTTCCTCGCCTGGAACGCGTGGCGCGACGCCGGGCGGGGCGCCTGGCCGGGCGTCGACGCGGCCGAGCGGCGCAGCTACGGCATCGGCGAGATCAAGCGCTGGCTCGGCGTGTTCCTCGCGCGCTTCTTCCAGACCTCGCAGTACAAGCGCAGCGCGCTGCCGAACGCGCCGAAAGTCGGCTCCGGCGGCTCGCTCTCGCCGCGCAGCGACTGGCGGGCGCCGAGCGACGGCGAGGCCGCCGCCTGGCTCGCCGACCTCGACGCCGTCCCGGACCGCTGACGTGGCGCCGTCGATCGCGAACGCGGGCGGCTCGGGCACCGGCGGGCTCTCGAGCCCGCTCGTCTTCGCGGTCGCGGCGTCGGCGACGCTGCACGTCGCCCTGCTCGCGGGGCTGCCCGACCTGTGGACCTACTCCCCGACGCCCGCGACCGCGCCGTTGAACGCGCGCATCGAACGCGGGATGCCCGCGCCCGCGACGCCGAATCCCGCTCCTCCGGCGTTGCCGGTGCCGCAGCCCGCGGCGGCGGCGCCGGCGGCCCCGCGGCCGCCCGCGAAGTCGCATCGGCCCGCGGCGCGTCCCGCCGTCGTCGCAGCCCCGCCGCCGCGGGAGAGCGAGGCGGTCGCGGCCCCCGCGCGCGATCCCGAACCGCCGCTGGCCG
>JAGVSZ010000420.1 GCA_019137045.1 Betaproteobacteria bacterium | reverse complement strand
CGGGGCGGCCGGCGCCTCGGCCACGCGCAGCCCCGCGAGCGGCTGCAGCACGTCGCGGCCGCCCGCGAGCGCGCCGATGACGAGCGCCGCCCCGGCGACGAGCGCCATCACGCCCACGCCCTTGAGGAAGCGCGCGTGGCCCGCGGCGTCGTGCGGCAGCGGATCGAGCGCGTGCAGGTACATCGCGCCGATGATGAGCAGCGCCGCCCACGCCGCCATGTGCAGCGCGGCGGGAATCACCGGCGCCACGATCCAGATCGCGAGCCCGAGCAGCATGAAGCCGAAGAACTGCTTGACCGCCTTCATCCAGTGCCCGGACTTCGGCAGCAGCGCGCCCTCGGTCACCCCGACCACGATGAGCGGCACCCCCATGCCGAGCGCGAGCGAGAAGAGGGCCGCCCCGCCGAGCACCACGTCGCGCGTCTGGCTGATGTAGAGCAGCGCGCCCGCGAGCGGCGCGGCCACGCACGGGCTCACGATCGCCGCCGACAGCATGCCCATGAGCGCGACCCCGACGATCTCGCCCCCTCTCAGCTTCTGGCTCGCGGCGGCGAGCCGGGAGTGGAACACCGCCGGCAGCTGGAGATCGTAGAGGCCGAACATCGACGCGGCGAGCGCGACGAAGATCGCGGCGAACGCGCCCAGCACCCACGCATTCTGCAGCGCCGCCGAGAGCAGCGTGCCGGTCAGGGCGGCGAGCACGCCGATCGCGGTGTAGGTGAGCGCCATGCCGAGCACGTAGGTGAGCGAGAGGGCAAAGGCGTGCGCCTTCGCGGTGGCGCGGCCCTCGCCGACGATGATCCCCGAGAGGATCGGGACCATCGGCAGCACGCACGGGGTGAACGCGAGCAGGATTCCGGCGCCGAAGAACGCGGCGAGCGTCAGCAGGAAGTTCCCCGCGAGCAGCGCCTGCTCGAAGTGCGCCTCGTCGTTGACGATGCCGGGAGCGCGCACTTCGCGGCCGCCGAACTGCGCGCCGGAGACGGCACCCGCCGCGGGCGCCGCGCCCGCCCCCAAGGCCGCGAGCTTCACCTCGACGGTCTGGACCTGCGGCGGGTAGCACACGCCGATGTCGGCACAGCCCTGCGAGGTCACGGCGAGCTTCAGCTTCTCCGCCGCGGATTCCAGCGGCAGCCTGACGGCGACCCGCTTGCGGTAGGTCTCCATCACGCCGAAGAATTCGTCCTTCTTGGTCTCACCCTGCGGGAAGGCGGGCGTCCCGAGCTTGACCTCCGCCGGCTCGGCCGCGAACCCGAACTTCTCGCGGTACATGTAGTAGCCGGGCGCGATGTCGAAGCGCACCTCGATCGTCGCCGGGTCGAGGGCGCGCGCGGAGAGCCGGAACGCCTTTTCGGGCTCGAGCAGGTCCTGCGCCGCGGCCGTGGCGGCGAAGAGCGCGAGCAGCAGGACGAAAAGGTGGCGCATCGTGTTCAGGTCGCGGGGCGGGTCTCGGCCGCCACCCAGTCGAGGTAGGCGGGCAGCCCGCCGCCGACTGGGACCGCGATGATCTCGGGAAGTTCGTAGGGGTGCAACTCCCGCACCACCCGCTCGAGGAGGTCGTACCGGTCGCGCGTGGTCTTGGCGAAGAGCGGGACCTCCTCCGCGGTCTCCACCGTTCCCTTCCAGCGGTAGACCGAGGTGCAGGGGGCGAGGATGTTCACGCACGCCGCGGCGCGGCGCTCGACCAGCGCGCGCGCGAGCGTCTCCGCGCTCGCCCGGTCCGGGAGGTTGCTGATCACCAGCAGCGTGTCGGCGTTCATCGCGTCCTCCTCAAGCGGGGGCGACCGCGCCGTGCGGCACGCCTTCGAACACGGTCGGATAGCGCAGCCGGATCCCGAGCGTCTCCTTGAGGCGGCGGTTGACGAGGCGCCGCGACTCGCGCATGAACGAGAGGAGGAGCGGCGGCAACGCGCGCTCGGCCTCGACGCGCGACACGCGCGGGGGCCGCGCGCGGCCGCAGCGGTCGGCGACGAGGTCGAGCCAGTCGCCCATCTTCAGCTCGCTGTCGTCGGAGGCGTTGTAGACCCCCGGCGGCGCATCACGCTCCAGTACACGCACGCAGATGGCCGCGAGATCGTCGGCGTGCACGTGGTTCGTGTACACGTCGTCCTCCGCGCGCAGCGCCGGCGTGCCGCGCCGCAGCCGCTCGAGCGGCAGGCGGTCGGCGGCGTAGATGCCCGGTACGCGCAGCACGACGGTCTCGACGCCGGCCGCCGCGCCCCATTCGGTCACTGCGCGCTCGGCGTCGGCACGCCGCGCTGCGCGCGGCGTCGCAGGACTCACCGGGTGCGACTCGTCGACGCGCGCGCCGGCGCAGTCGCCGTACACGCCGCTCGTGCTGAGGTACACGAACCTGCGTGGTACCATCCGCGCGCCCGCGAGGGCCGCGATCAGGTTGCGCGTGCGCGCGTCGCCGTCACGCGATTCGTCGGGCGGCGCGAGGTGCAGCACGACGTCGGCCGCACCCGCGAGCGGCGCGAGCGTCTCCGGTCGGTCGAGGTCGCCGACGGCCAGGCGCACGCCGGCCGGCGCCAGGGCAGCGGTGCGCACCAGCGCGAGCGCGTCGTAGCGCGCGGCGAGCGTGGGGAGTGCCCGCCGTGCGATGTCGCCAGTGCCGACGATCAAGAGCCGTTCCATGTCGCGGGTATTCTAGCCTCCAGCCGGGACCGTTTTCCCCATGACGCATCGAGTCACCGTCCAGCCGAGCGGGCACGTTTTCCAGGTCCCGGAAGGGGAGACCGTGCTCGCCGCCGCCCTGAACCAGGGCTTCCACCTGCCCTACGGCTGCCGCAACGGGGCGTGCGGGTCGTGCAAGGGCAAGCTCCTCGCCGGGCAGATCGACCAGGGCAAGTATCAGCACTCGGCGCTGTCGGACGACGAGCGCGCCGCCGGCTACGCGCTGTTCTGCGTCGCCAAGCCGCTCACCGACCTCGTCATCGAGGTGCGCTCGATCGGCGCGGTCAAGGACATCCCGGTCAAGAAGCTGCCCTGCCGCGTGCAGACGCTCCAGCGGGTCGCGGACGACGTGATCGTCGCGCACCTCAAGCTGCCGGCGAACGAGCGCCTGCAGTTCCTCGCCGGGCAGTACATCGAGTTCATTCTCAAGGACGGGTCGCGGCGCAGCTTCTCGATGGCCAACCCGCCGCACGACGACGAGTTCCTGCAGCTCCACATCCGCCGCGTGCCGGGTGGCAGTTTCACCGACCACGTCTTCGGGACCATGAAGGAGCGCGACATCCTGCGCTTCGAGGGCCCGCTCGGGTCGTTCTTCCTGCAGGAGAGCGCGAAGCCGATCGTGTTCGTCGCGAGCGGCACCGGGTTCGCGCCGATCAAGGCGATCGTCGAGGACGCGTTCCGGAAGGGCAGCGACCGCCCGATGACGCTCTACTGGGGCGCGCGGCGGCCGCGGGACCTGTACCTGAACGACCTGCCGGTGCGCTGGGCGGCCGAGCACGCGCACTTCGAGTACGTGCCGGTGGTCTCGGACGCGCTGCCGGAGGACGCCTGGACGGGCCGCACCGGCTTCGTCCATCGCGCGGTGATGGAGGACCTCGCCGACCTCTCCGGGTACCAGGTCTACGCCTGCGGCGTGCCGGTCATGGTCGAGTCGGCGCGCCGCGACTTCACGCACGAGCGCGGACTGCCGATCGACGAGTTCTACGCCGATACCTTCACGACCCAGGCGGATCTGGCGAAGGGCTAGCTGCGCCGCGTGACGGCGGCCCGATCCGGCGCCGGAGGGCGGTTGGCGATTCCGGTCGAAGCCGCCGCGCGCGGAAGCGTCGGATCCTCACGCTCGTCCCTCCAGCCGCTTCGCACCGAGGGGTTGGCTCGCACTGACCCCCTCTTGGAGGCCCGCGAGCTGCCGCACCGTGCAACAACGGAGAAGCCAGGAAGGCGACTGACGACACTATCGTCCGCTGAGGGCGCGCTCACCCGAGCCCCGCTGAGCAGAGTCGTCGACAAACAGAGTCTGAACATGGAACCTCACCGGAGAAGCCGGTTTCCCGTCGACGCATTCGGTGGCTGGGACCCGATGCGTCACCTGCGCAGATGCGCGAGCAATCGCTCGACCGCCGCTCTTCTTCCGCTCCGCATAGAGAGTTGGTATTTGGACGATTTGTTGGTTTCGTAGTACTGCTACGACCGGCGAGATCAAATCAAATTGACTTTCCTTTTGAAGAGTCGTATATATCGTAGCATGACTACGACTCGCAGAAATAAGCTAAATGCGCTCTACACCCGGCTCGCACCGGGGACGCCGCTGGATTCGGAAGACCTGGCGGCGCTGGGGATTTCCGCGGACCTGGCGGTCCACTACGTTCGGGCGGGCTGGCTCACGCGCTTGGCGCGCGGTGTCTACTGCCGCCCGAACGATATCTTGGCCCTGCACCCCAGTCTCCTGCTGCTGCAGCGCAGGCTCGACGCGCTGCACGTCGGCGGGAAGTCGGCGCTCGACTGGTACGGCCTGCGCCAGTACGTTTCGCAACAGCCCGTGCTGCACCTGTACGGTTGGGCTGCGGCGCGTTTGCCGGAATGGTTCACCGAGCGCTTTCCCGCCGAATACCACCGTAAGCGCC
>JAGVSZ010000232.1 GCA_019137045.1 Betaproteobacteria bacterium | reverse complement strand
GGGCTTGATGGCACGCTAGCCCGCGTGGAACGCGGACGGCGCACCCCGAAGCAAGCGGCGCGCGGTGGGCGGCGCGCCCTGGCGGGCGCCGCCGCCTGCGCCGTCCTGATCGGCCTTTCCGGCTGCAGCGGTTCGATCTCGGGCCTGACGGTCGAGTCCGGCACCACGCCGGTCCCGGCGCGCGACGCCGCGCACGCCACGACGCTGCAGATCCGGTACCTGGGCGCCGGCGGGGTGCTGCTAAAGCGCGGCGGCGACGCCGTGCTGACGGCGCCGTTCTACTCCAATCCGACCTTCTCGCAGATCGTGTTCGGGCAGCTCGGATTCGTGGCGTTCGAGTCGAATCCCGCGGAGATCAAGCGCTTCCTCGGTCCCAAGGACCGGGACGATCTCGCCCCGGTCACGGCCGTCCTGGTGGGGCACGCCCACTACGATCACCTGATGGACGTGCCATACATCAAGCAGCACTTCCTTCCGAACGCGACGATCTACGGCAGCGACACGATGCAGCACACGCTCGCGGGCGACAAGGCGGTGGATCCTGCCAAGGTCAAATCGCTGGAGCCGCGCGCGTGGTCGGTCCCGGCCGACGGGCAGCCGGAGGCGCCCGCGCAGTGGACGCCCGTGGGGCCGCGGCTGCGCGTCCTGGCGCTCAGGTCCGAGCACGCGCCGATCTTCGGGGGCTGGTGGAAGTTCTCGCCCGGGGCGTACCAGGCGCCGCTGAAGGCACTGCCCGCCCGGCCCTGGGGCTGGCGCGAAGGGCAGACGCTCGCCTACCTGATCGATTTCCTCGGCGCGGACGGAAAGACCGTCGACTTTCGCATCCACTACCAGGACGCCGCGAGCAACCCGCCGTTCGGGTTTCCGCCGCTCTTCCGGGGCACGCCCGACGAGCGGCGCGTGGACGTGGCGATCCTCTGCGTGCCCGGCTTCAATCAGGTGAAGAACTATCCCGAGGCGCTGATCGAACGGATCAAGCCCCGGTCCGTCGTGCTCGTGCACTGGGAGGACTTCTTCGCGCCGCTCCCGGACGATGCGCGCGAGCTGCGCGTGGTAGCGAACACCGACGTCGCCGATTTCCTCGCGCGCCTGAAGCCGGGCGCGCGGGACGCCCGCGTCACGATGCCGGCCCCCGGCGCCTGGCTGCGCTATGCGCCCTGACGCTTCGACCCCACCCGCCGACGGCGCACGCATCCTGGTGGTCGACGACCAGCCGGACAACGTCCAGCTGCTCGCCGACCTGCTCACCCTCGAGGGATACGCGATCGAGACGGCGTCGAGCGGGCAGGCCGCGCTGGACGCGATCGCGCGCGCCGCGCCCGATCTCGTCCTGCTCGACGTGGTGATGCCCGGGCTGTCGGGGCTCGACGTCCTGCGCCGGCTGCGCGCCGAGCCGCGCTTCGCGGCGCTGCCGGTCGTCCTCGTGACCGCGCTCGATCCGGACACCGAGCGCGTGAACGGCCTGGAGGCGGGGGCCGACGACTTCCTGGGCAAGCCGGTCAACGGCAGCGAGCTGCTCGCCCGCGTGCGCTCGCTGGTGCGGGTCAAGCAGCTGTTCGACCGGGTGCAGGCGCAGGCCGCGGAGCTGAAGGCGCTGAACGAGGACCTGGAGCGGCGCGTCGCGGACAAGGTCGCCGAGGTCGAGCGGCTGTCGAAGCTGAAGCGCTTCCTCGCGCCGCAGGTCGCCGCGCGCGTGGCGCTCGACGGCGCGGACTCGATCCTCGCTTCGCACCGCCGCGAGATCGCGGTGGTGTTCTTCGACCTGCGCGGCTTCACCGCGTTCTCGGAGCGCTGCGAGCCGGAGGACGTGCTGCGCGTGCTGCGCGAGTTCCACCACGCGGTCGGGACCGAGTCGCAGCGCTTCTCGGGCACGATCGAGCGCTTCGTGGGCGACGGCGCGATGGTGTTCTTCAACGACCCGGAGCCGGTGCCGGAGCCGAGCGTGCAGGCGGCGCGGTTCGCGCTCGCGGTGTTCGCGGCCTGCCGCGAGCCGCTCGAGCGCTGGCGGCGCGAGGGCTTCGGGCTGGAGGTGGGCTCGGGGCTCGCGTACGGCTACGCGACCCTCGGCGCGGTCGGGTTCAGCGACCGCTACGACTACGCGGTGGTCGGAACGGTCGCCAACCTCGCCTCGCGGCTCTGCGCCGAGGCGCGCGGCGGGGAGATCATCGCGAGCGCGCGGGCGGCGGCGGCGCTGCCGGCGTCGTTCCGCCTGGAGCCGATGGGGCCGCTCGCGCTCAAGGGCTTTCGCGACCCGGTGGAGGCGTTCCGGCTGACCGGCGGCGGGTGAAGGCCGGGGCGCGGGAGGGACGGCTCACGCCGCGAGCAGGCTGCGGATCTTCGCGATCAGCCGGTCGAAGGCGATCGGCTTGGTCTCGAACTCGTCGCAGCCGGCCGCGAGCGCCTGCAGCCGGTCGTCGTCGCGCGCGTGCGCGGACAGGGCGATGATCGGAATGCCGCGCGACGCCGGGGCGGCCTTGATCTGGCGTGCCGCCTCGAATCCGTCCATTCCCGGAAGGTAGAGGTCCATCAGCACCAGGTCGGGCGCCTCGCGTGCGGCGAACTCGACGCCCTGCGGGCCGGTCGCGGCGACGAGGACCTCGAGGTCGCCCTCGAGCTCGAGCCAAGTCCGCAGCATCGCGGCGTTGTCCTCGTTGTCCTCGACGTACAGGATCCGGGCCATCGGCGCAGGTTCCACGGTCAGGCGGCCGGCCGCGTCTCGCCGCGCCCGGTCAGGTGATCGAGCGTGCTCACGAGGCGATCGAGGTCCGCCGGCTTCGCGAGGCACGCGGCCGCGCCGAGCGCGAAGCCCTTGTTCAGCTCGGCGCCGAGCGCCGCGACGACGACCACCGGGATGACGCAGAGCTCCGGGTCGGCCTTGAGGGCCGCGAGCACCGACCAGCCGCTGTAGCCGGGCATGACGATGTCGAGCGTGATCGCGGCGGGAACGAGCTCGCGCGCGCGTCGCAACCCTTCCAGGCCGTCCGCCGCGGTTGCCGTGGCGTAACCGTGGCGGGCGAGGCGCTCGACGGTGAGCTCGCGCGAAGCCGTGTCGTCGTCGATGACGAGCACGACGCCGGAGGTCGGGCCCGGCAGCTTCATCCGCGCCGCGGACGAAGTGCGGTCGGGCTCCGGGGCGCCGGTCTCCGGCGGCGGGCGCTCGGGCAGCCGCGCGGTGAAGGTCGAGCCCCTGCCCGGCTCGCTGACGACGGTCAGGTCGCCGCCCATCGCGCGGCAGATGCGGCGGCTGATCGCGAGGCCGAGACCGGTCCCGCCGTGCCGGCGGTTCTCCGCCTCGTCGCCCTGGGAAAAGTCCTCGAACAGCCGCTCCAGCCGCGCCGCGCTGATGCCGATGCCGGTGTCCGCGACGGCGATCTCCACCCACCCGTCCCCGCCGGCGGCGACCCGCGCAAGCGTGATGTCCACGCGTCCGTGGTCGGTGAACTTGCAGGCGTTGGAGAGGAGGTTCAGCACGACCTGGGTCAGCCGCTTCGGATCGGTGCGCAGCAGCGGCAGTTCGGGCGGCGCGTGCACGTTCACCGCGTTCCCGGTCTGGTCGGCGAGCGAGCGCGTGGTCTCCACCGCGTCGCGCACGAGCACCACGACGTCCACGTCCTCGTAGCGGAAGGTCGTCTTTCCGGCCTCGATCTTCGCCATGTCGAGGAGGTCGTTGATGAGGTTGAGGAGATGGCGTCCCGCCCGCAGGATGCGCTCGAGCGGATCCTTGGCGGCGGCGGTCGCGAAGCGCGCCGGGTGCCGCGTCATGAGCTCCGAGTACCCGATGATCGCGTTGAGCGGGGTGCGCAGCTCGTGGCTCATCGTCGCCAGGAACTGCGACTTCGCGCGGCTCGAGCGCTCCGCCTCGAACCGCGCGCGCTCGGCGATCTCGCTGAGCGCCTGGTTCTCGAACCCGCGCCGGATCGACTCGTCGATCAGGCGGTTGATCCGGCGGCCGAAGGTGATCGCGAGGACGAGCGCGATGATCAGCGGGACGGCCAGCGCCACCTGCTCCACGTGGCCGCTCGAGAGCGAGCGCATGATGAACGGCGCGAGCACGAGCACCACCAGCGGGTAGAACGCGGGCGCGAACAGCGAGAGCGTCGGAATGGTGAGCGAGGCGACGCCGAAGAGCACGAGGCAGAGGTAGACGAGCGAGATCGTCGAATCGGGGACGTAGAAGAGCAGCCCCGCGCTGCCCCAGATGCAGCCGGCGACCGTCGTGGCGAGGATGTACAGGCGGCCCCAGTGGCGCGAGGCCGCGGGGCCCGGGTTGGCGGCGAGATAGCGGCGATAGCTGACGATGCGGAAACCCTGGTGGACGGCCAGGGCCGCGCCCCAGGCGAGGAGGACCGCGTGCGGCACCGCGCTCCACATGACCGCGATCAGGAACGCGCCCGCCACGAGCGATCCGCCGGTGGTCGTCGGCGAGTGCAGGTACACCATGCGGATCTGCTCGGCGCGCACGCGCTCGGCGAGGTCCGGACCCCCGAGGTCCGGCCGCGGCGCGGCGCGCTGCGCGGAGCGCCTCATGCGCGGGTCATTCCAGGGCCGCCGGCTCCGCGACGCCGGCCGACCGGCGCGCCGCGGCGCGCCGCG
>JAGVSZ010000226.1 GCA_019137045.1 Betaproteobacteria bacterium | reverse complement strand
CGTGGCCGCGCTCGCGTACTGGTTCCAGCAGCGCGCGTCGTCCCCGCCGCCGGTCGCGCCGCCGGTCGCGGGCACGCCGAGCGCACCGCCGGCCGAGCCGCCGGTCCGGCATCCGATCGAGGACGCGCGGCCCGAGGCCGCCGCGCCGGTCGCCGCCGCCCCGCCGTCGCTCGACGAGAGCGACCCGGCCGTCGCCGATGCGCTCGCCGCGCTCGTCGGCCGCGGCCCGCTCGAACAGTTCGCGACCCTGTCCGGATTCGTGCGCAACGTCGTGGCGACGATCGACAACCTGCCGCGCAACAAGGCGCCGCGGCGCGTCTGGCCGCTCGTCCCGACGCCCGGCCCGCTGGTCACCACCGGCGGCAAGGACGCGACGTACCTGGGCGCGGAGAACTACCGCCGCTACGAGCCTGCGCTGCGCCTCATGGAGTCCGTGGACACCGGCCAGCTGGTCGCCCTGTACGTGCGCCTGTACCCGCTGTTCCAGCAGGCGTACCGCGACCTCGGCTACCCGGACCGGTACTTCAACGACCGGCTGATCGAGGTGATCGACCACCTGCTCGCGACGCCGGACGTCCCGGGCCCGATCGCGCTCGCGCAGCCGCACGTGCTGTACGTCTTCGCCGACCCCGCGCTCGAAGCGCGCTCGGCCGGGCAGAAGATCCTGCTCCGCATCGGGCCCGCGAACGCGGCGCGCGTGAAGGCGAAGCTGCGCGACATCCGGCGCCAGGTCACCGGCCGCGCCCTGCCGCGGTAGGCCGGACGGCGTCAGCCGACGCCGAGCAGCTCCACCTCGAAGACGAGCGTCGCGTGCGGCGGGATGACGCCGCCGGCGCCGCGTGCGCCGTAGCCGAGCGCCGGCGGAATCGTGAGTCTGCGCACGCCGCCCACGCGCATGCCCTGTACTCCTTCGTCCCAGCCCGCGATCACGTGACGCGCGCCGAGCGGAAACACGAACGGTTCGCCGCGGTCCCGGCTCGAGTCGAACTTCGTCCCGTCGGCGAGCCAGCCGGTGTAGTGGACGGTGACGCTGCGGCCTGCGGCCGCGGCGTCGCCGGCGCCGACGCCGAGATCCTCGATCACGAGCCCGGTGGCGGTGGTGGTGGCGGTCACGGAGGTCTCCTTTCGGTCGGGAAACGGAGGGGTCAGCGCGGCGCGCGCCCGAGACGGTACACGCCGAGCGCGACCAGCGCGGCGACGATCCCGCTCGCGCTCACGCCGAGCCAGCCGGCGGTGGTCCACGCGGTGCTCGCGACGAACGCGCCGGTCGCGTTGCCGCCCCACACGTGGATCGCGAAGATCGTGTTCGAGCGGCTGCGCGTGTCGGGGTCGGCGGTGGTGACCAGCGCCTGGTTCGCCACCATCGCCGAGCGCAGGCCGCAATCCTGCAGGATCGCGCCGAGCACGAGCGCGGCGAGCGTCACGAGCCCGAAGCCGAACGCGAGGTAGGCGGCGAGAACGAGGCAGATGCCGGTGGTCACGACCGGGCGCGCGCCGAAGCGGTCCATCCAGCGGCCCGCCGGGCGCGCGACCAGCACGCCGGACGCGCCCGGGATGCCGAAGAGCCCCGCGATCGCCGGGCCCATGCCGTACACCGCGGCGAGCATGGGCGCGAGCGTCGCCCAGAACCCGCCGTAGCAGATGCCGAGCAGGAACTGGACCGCGGAGGCGCGGCGCAGGTCCGCGCGGCCGCGCACCAGGCCGAGGAGCGAGCGCTGCAGCGCCGCGTACGGCAGGCGCGTCTGCGGCGGCGCGCTCGGCAGCCGGGCGACGAGCGCGGGCGCGAGCGCGAGCATCAGCGCGGCCGAGAGCGCATAGGTCCAGCGCCAGCCGAGGAAGGCGCTCGCGAAACCGCCGCCCACGCGGCCGAAGAGGATGCCGAGGAAGAGGCCCGACATCACCGTGCCGAGCGCGCGGCCGCGCTCGCCGGGCGCGGACAACTCGGCGATGAACGGCAGGATGTGCTGCGAAGTGCTCGCGCACACGCCGACGCAGAACGCGGCGGCCACGAGCAGCGGCAGGTTCGGGGCGGCGCCCATGGCGAGCATCGCGGCGATCAGGCAGGCGAGCTGCCCGATGATGAGGCGGCGCTTGTCGAAGCGGTCCCCGAGCGGGGCGAGCGCGAGCGTGCCGGCGAGGAAGCCGCCGAAGCTGCAGGTCGCCACCCAGCCGACCGCCGCCGGGCTCGCGCCGAACTCGCGCGCGAACTCCGGCAGCATCGGCGTCTGGAAGTGCACCGTTCCCGCGGTGGTGAAGCAGGTGGCGGTGAGGAGCGCCATCAGGCCGGGCGTGAGCCGCGGCCGCTCCGCGGCGCGGTTCACCCGATCACCGCCGCGAGCAGGCTCACCGAGCCGAGCTCGATGCCGTCCACCGGGAACGCGACCTCCTCGCGCTCGTCCTGCAGCGCGAGGCAATAGAGCAGCGGGAGGTAGTGCTCGGGCGTCGGGATCGAGCGGCGCGCGTCCTCGCCCAGGGTCTCGTAGTCGACGAGCGCGGCGTGCGCGCGCGCGGCGATCAGGGCGCGCACGCGCTCGTCGAAGCGCGCCGCCCAGTCGTAGGGCCCCGCCGCGGGGTCGCGGCGCATGAGCGCGAGGTTGTGCACCACGTTGCCGCTGCCGATGACGAGCACCCCCTCGTCGCGCAGCGGCGCGAGGCGCCGGCCGAGCGCGTAGTGGTACGACCCGGGCTGCGTGCCGTCGATGCTCAGCTGCACCACCGGCACGTCCGCGCCGGGGAAGGCGTGCAGCAGCACCTGCCAGGTGCCGTGATCGAGACCCCAGCCCGAGTCGGGCTGCACCTCGGCCGGCGCCGCCAGGGCGCGCACGCGCGCGGCGAGCGCCGGGTCGCCGGGGGCCGGATAGGACAACTCGTACAGCGGCGGCGGAAATCCGTAGAAGTCGTGGATCGTGCGCGGCCGCGCCATCGCCGTGACCGCGCTGCCGCGGGTGTACCAGTGCGCCGAGACCGACAGGATCGCGCGCGGGCGCGGGACGCGCGTCCCGAGCGCGCGCCACGCGTCGGCGTAGCGGTTGGGCGCGAGCGCGTTCATCGGGCTGCCGTGGCCGAAGAACACGACGGGCATGCGCGGGGCGGCGGGCATTCGGATCTCGGCGGGGCGCTGGGGCTGCGAACGGGAGCAGTCTATGCGATGAGGGCGCGGCGCGCTGCTACCATTGCGCGCCTGCCACGCCCGACGAACGAGGACGACGGTGAAGACGATCGACATCCACGCGCACTGGTTTCCGCCCGAGTGGGTGCGCCTCATGGAGCGCGATGCCGGGCGCTTCGGCGGCAGCCTCGCGCGCACGCCCAAGGGCTACAAGGTGAGCGCCGGGGCCCTCACCAACGTCTTCACCGACGAGTTCGTGGACATCGACCGCCGGCTCGCCGGCATGGACCGCACCGGCGTCGCGCTGCAGCTCCTCTCGCTCACCTCGCCGATGGTGTACTGGGCGCCGGGCGAGTTCGGCCTCGCGCTCGCGCAGGCGTTCAACGACGCCGCGTCGGCGGCGCACCGCAGGCATCCGGCGCGGCTCCTCGGCGCGGCGATGCTGCCGATGCAGGCGCCCGAGCTCGCGCTGAGGGAGCTCGAGCGGGCGGCGCAGCTGCCCGGCCTGCGCGCGCTCTACCTCGCGACCAACGTCAACGGCACCGAGCTCGACGACCGGGCGTTCTGGCCGATCTACGCGCAGTGCGAGGCCCTGGGCTGGCCGATCTTCCTGCACCCGGTCGACACCATCGGGAGCGAGCGCACGCAGCGCTTCCACCTGCGCAACCTGCTCGGCAACCCCTACGACACCGGCGTGGCCGCCGCGCACCTCATCCTCGGCGGCGTGCTGGACGCGTTTCCGCGGCTGGAGGTGAGCCTGCCGCACGCGGGCGGGGCGCTGACCGCGGTGATCGGGCGGCTCGACCATGGCACGAAGGTGCGCCCGGAGCTCGCGCACATGAAGCAGCCGCCGAGCGCGTACCTGCGCCGCTTCACCTACGACACGATCGGGCACGACGACCGCATCAACCAGCACCTCGTGCGGCTGGTGGGCGCCGACCGCGTGCTGCTCGGCAGCGACTACTGCTTCGACATGGGCCTCGCCGCGCCGGTCCAGACCGTGGACCGGCTCGCGCTCACGCAGGCCGAGCGCGACGGCATCCTCGGCGGCAACGCGGCCCGCCTCCTCCGACTGGAGTGAGGCCGGCGCGCACCGGCGCCGCGATTCAGGGCTCCGCGCCGGGGCGTCCGCGCCCCGGTTCGTCCTGCTCGAGGCGGCTCTGGCACTCGAGGCAGCGCTCGGCCGCGGGGTGCGCGATCAGCCGGTCGAGGTCGATCTCGCGCCCGCACGCGGCGCACGTGCCGTAGGTGCCGTCGGCGAGACGCCTGCGCGCGTCGTGCAGGGCGCGCAGGCGGCGCGCGGCCTGCGCCTCGGGAACGCCGGCGAGCGCGCGCCGCTCCGCCTCGATCAGCCGTTCCAGTTCGTGCCGCTGCGCGCGGTTCAGCGTCATGGTCGGCGCGCGGGGGCGCGGTCCCGCAGGGCTGCGTTCAGGCGGCGGCCAGCGCCATGCTGCCGAGGGCGGGGAGACCGCCGCGCTGCGCGCTGCGCGCTCGCT
>JAGVSZ010000201.1 GCA_019137045.1 Betaproteobacteria bacterium | reverse complement strand
CCAAGCCCGAGCCGCCGCCGGCGCCGCCGCAGACCACGCCGGCGCAGCCGACGCCGGCGCAGCTCGTCGCGCAGGCGGACGAGGCCGCGGCGCGCGGCAATTTCGGCGACGCGCTGGGGCTGCTGAAGCCGCTCGCCGACCGCGGCGACGCCGCCGCGCAATTCCGGCTGAGCCAGCTCTACCTCGAGGGGCGCGGCGTGGCGCAGGACCCGAAGGAGGGACTGCGCCTGCTCGAGGGCGCCGCGGAGAAGGGGAACCGGGAGGCCCGGTTCGCGCTCGGCGGGATGTACGCTGCCGGGCGCGGCGTGCGCCAGAACGCCAACGTCGCGTACATCTGGTACGGTGCGGCCGCGTGCTCGGGCGCGCCGCGCGCGAAGGCGGAGCAGGAAACCATGAAGGCGCGGCTGCAGCCCGCCGAGATCCAGCAGGCGGACAAGCTGATCGCCGACCTGTGCAAGCGCGGTTAGCGCGGGGCCGGCGGTCGCGGACGGGGAGATCGAGTCTTGAGTGTGCGGGGATTGCACGCGCTGCGCGGCCACCTGGCGCTGGTACTGGCGCTCGCCGTCGCGGCCGGCTGCGCGCCGCTGTCGCAGCAGCAGAAGCGCGACGCGATCAACGCGCTCAACGGCGCGTTCCGGGTCGAGTACGAGCGCATCCTCGCGGCCGACGGCACGCGCGTCTTCAAGACCGACCGCAAGACCGCGCTCGCGGCCGCGCAGGCGGCGATGACGCGGCTCGGCATGCGTCTGGACGAGGATGTGCCCGCGCTCGGCTTCCTGAGCTTCTCCGCGCCGGCGCCGCTGCCGCTCACGCCGGCGGAATGGGAGCGGGTCAACGAGGCGGACCTGCCGAGGGCGCAGGCGCTGCTGCGCCCCCACGTCGGCTGGATGGCCGACCACTTCCGCTTCGAGCCGAAGGGTCTCGACATCGTGGTCAACGTGACGGTCGCCGAGACCGCGCGCGCGCAGTCGACGGTCTCGATCACGATGCGCATGCGCGAGGTCGCGCCGGCCGACCTCGAGCTGCCGCGGCGCGACTACCCGCCGCCGACCGGCGTGAGCATCGGTCTCGACAAGATCTGGCGCGCGCTCGATCAGGAGCTGCGCGCGCGCGGCGTCTGAGCGGCGGCGCGCCCGCGCCGCTGCCGCGTCGCGGCGCGAGCACGTCCGGCCGCGCGCTAGAATCCCCCGCTCCCATCCCCGGCGAGAACACGACGTGAACCAATCCCAGCAGGGCGCCCCGCAGGCGATTCTCACCACCCGCGACACGATCGCGATCATCGTCGGCCTGGTGATCGGCGCGGGCATCTTCCGCTTCCCGCCCCTGGTCGCCGGGAACAGCCCGGACGAGGCCGCGTTCTACCTCCTGTGGATCGCCGGCGGGGCGATCTCGATCGTCGGCGCGCTCTGCTACGCCGAGCTCGCCACCGCCTACCCGAGCGCGGGCGGCGACTACCACTTCATCCAGCGCGCGTTCGGGCGCACGCTGTCGTTCCTGTTCGGCTGGGCGCGCCTCGCGGTGATCACGACCGGCGCGATCGCGCTGCTCGGCTACACGTTCGGCGACTACGCCTCGAACCTGCTGCGCCTCGGCCCCAACTCGACGGCGATCTACGCGGCGCTCGCGGTGCTCGCGCTGACCGCGGTCAACCTCGCCGGCATCCGCGAGACCAAGGGCACGCAGAACGTGCTGACGGGGCTCCTCGTGCTCGGCGTGATCGCGGTGATCGTCACCGGCCTCCTGCTCGTCGCGCCGGCCCCGGCGCCGCCCGCCCCGGCGGCGCCGAAGCCCTGGACGGCGGCGCCGTTCGCGCTGCTGTTCATCCTGTTCACCTACAGCGGCTGGAACGAGGCGGCCTACGTCTCCGCGGAGCTGAAGGAGCGGCGCAGCATGGTGGTCGCGCTGACCGTGTCGCTCGCCCTCGTCACCGTGCTGTACCTCGCGATCAACTACGCCTACGTGCGCGGGCTCGGCTTCCAGGGCGTCGCGAAGAGCGACACCGTCGCGTCCGACCTGATGAAGCTCCACTTCGGCCCCGCCGGCGCGAACATCATCAGCGCGATCGTGTGCCTCGCGGCGCTCACCTCGATCAACGCGACCATCATCGCCGGCGCGCGCTCCAACTACGCGCTCGGCCGCGACTGGCCGCTGTTCGGGCGGCTGGGGCGCTGGGACGGCCGCACCGACGCGCCGCGCAACTCGCTCTACGTGCAGGGCGCCTTCGCGCTCGTGCTCGTCGTCGCGGGCGCGTTCACCGACCAGGTGAAGACGATGATCGAGTACACCTCGCCGGTGTTCTGGTTCTTCTTCATGATGACCGGCGTGGGGCTCTTCGTCCTGCGCGCGCGCGATCCGGGAACGCCGCGGCCGTTCAAGGTGCCGCTCTACCCGCTCACGCCGGTGATCTTCGTGCTCACCTGCGCGTACCTCCTCTACTCGAGCCTCGTGTACGTGAAAGGCGGCGCCTGGGCGGGCGTCGCGGTCTTGGCGGTCGGGTTCGTGCTGCTGCTGGTCGGCGCCGGGCGCGGCGCGCCCGCGGCGGGGCGGCCGTGATGGACCGGCGCGCGTTCCTCCTCGGCGCCGCGGCGCTCGCCGCCGCCCGCCCGCTCGGCGCGCAGCCGGCGCGCAAGCTCGAGCCGTACCAGTACCCGCGCGAGCTCGACGTGCCCTACGTGCCCACGCGCGCGCAGGTCGTGGAGGAGATGCTGCGCCTGGCGGCGGTGAAGCCCGGCGACGTCGTCTACGACCTCGGCTGCGGCGACGGCCGCATCGTGATCATGGCGGTGGAGAAGTTCGGCGCGCGCGGGGTCGGGATCGACATCGACCCGAAACGCATCGAGGAGGCGCGCGCGAACGCGTCGCGCGCCGGCGTCGCCGACCGCGCCGAGTTCCGGCTCGGCAACCTGTTCGACGCCGACATCCGCGCCGCGACCGTGGTCACGCTGTACCTCCTGCCCGAGGTCAACCTGCGGCTCAAGCCGAAGCTGCGCGCCGACCTCGCGCCCGGCACGCGCGTCGTGTCGCACGACTTCTCCATGGGCGACGACTGGCCGCCCGAGCGCACCCTGCGGCTGCAGAACGACACGCTCTTCCTCTGGACGGTCCCGGCGCGCTGAGCGCGGCGGCGCGCGGCGTCAGGCCGGCGCCACCACGTTGCTCATCCACCCCACGCCGAAGCGGTCGGTGAGCATGCCGAAGCGCGGCGACCAACAGGTCTGCGCGAGCGGCATCGTCACCTTGCCGCCGTCGGCGAGCGCGTCGAACACGCGGTTGGCGTCGGCTTCCCTCTCGACCGCGAGCGAGAGCGAGAAGCCCTGGAAGTTCGCCTCGCGCTCGGTGCAGCCGTCGGAGGCCATCACGACCGTGTCGCCGATGCGGAACGACGCGTGCATCACCTTGTCGTCGAACCCGGGCGGCACCATCCCGGGCGGCGGCGGCTCGGGGGACTCCTTGAAGCGCATCAGCATCTCGACCTTGGCGCCGAGCGCCTTCCGGTAGAACTCGAGCGCCTGCTCGCAGCGGCCGTCGAAGAAGAGGTAGGACTGGACTTGCATGGAGATTCCTTTCGTGAGGTTGGGTAAAAGGGGTCCGGCGCTACTTCTGCGCGCCGAGCCCGATGTCGCGCATGCGGTCGACCGCCGCGCTCGGGCCGAAGTCCTCGAGCTCGAAGAGCTGGCGCACCTCGATCTCGGCCTCCCCGCCGTCGACCGCCGGGTTGGGAAAGCGCCGGGTCCACTCGAGCGCCTCCTCGCGCGACTTGGCCTGGATGAGCGTGAAGCCGGCGATCAGCTCCTTCGTCTCGGCGAACGGGCAGTCCACGACGGTCCGCTTCCCGCCCGAGTACTTGACGCGCCAGCCCTTCGCGCTCGGCTGCAGCCCGGACCCGTCGAGCAGCATGCCGGCCTTCGCGAGCTCCGCGTGGTAGGCACCCATCTCGGCGAGCAGCTTCTCCTCGGGCATGACGCCCGCCTCGGAGTCTTTCGTGGCCTTGACGATGATCATGAATCGCATTGCTGCCTCTCCTGGTGAATTCGGGCCGGGTGCGGCCCGGTTCGCGCTCAACCGCGGCGCGCCGCCTCGATCGCGGCGATGTCGATCTTTCGCATCGTCATCATCGCGTCGAACGCCCGTTTCGCGGCGGCGGGATCGGCATCGCCGATCGCCCGCGTCAGGGCGAGCGGCGTGATCTGCCAGGACAGGCCCCACTTGTCCTTGCACCAGCCGCACGCGCTCTCCTGGCCGCCGTTGCCGACGATCGCGTTCCAGTAGCGGTCCGTTTCGGCCTGGTCGGCGGTCGCGATCTGGAACGAGAACGCCTCGCTGTGCCTGAACGCCGGCCCGCCGTTGATCCCGAGGCACGGAACGCCGATCACGGTGAACGAGACGGTCAGCACATCGCCTTTCTTTCCGGACGGGAAGTCTCCCGGGGCGCGGTACACCGCGTCGACGGACGAATCCGGAAACGTCGCGGCGTAGAAGCGCGCCGCCTCCTCGGCGCCGCCGTCGTACCAGAGGCAGATCGTGTTCTTCGCTGGCATTGCCATGTCCTTCCTCCATTGCTACCCGGTTCGAGGATGGTCGAACGGCCGGCGGCCGGATCGACAGGCGTCGCCCTCAGCCGCCGCTCAGCGCCTGGAC
>JAGVSZ010000267.1 GCA_019137045.1 Betaproteobacteria bacterium | reverse complement strand
TCCGTGATAGCTCTGTCGGCGAGCGATCACTCTCGTTCTCTGCGGCTCCCCGACTTCGAGGAAGTACTGCCGAGCAAGCTTCAGGGCGGCTTCGATCGCCTCGGATCCGTCCCCGACGAAGTACGCTCGGCCAATCCCGGAGGGCGCGTGGGCAACGAGGTCTGTCGCCAACGCCTCCATGGGCTCGTTCGTGAAAAACGAGGTATGCGCAAACGGCAGGCGGCGAACCTGGGCTGAAATGGCGGCAGCGATGGCCGCGTCGCTGTGCCCCAGGCAGGAAACGACGGCGCCGCCCGATCCGTCGAGATACCGCTTGCCCGTTGCGTCGATCAGGTAGGGCCCGTCGCCCCCGACCGCTACCGGGTAGTCGTGGCGGGGATCGCGATGAAAGACGGCCCTCTTCGCCCGGCCCCGGTTCATGGCGGGATTGTAGTGCCCACGCTCCGGGAAAAAGCACGGGGCCGCGTGCGGCGGCCCCGTATCGATCCTGGCCGGCGACGTTCAGCGCAGCGCGCGTCCGATCGCCTCCCGCCGCTGGACCAGTTCCCGCGGGAGGCGCGTGCCGAGTCTGGCGAAGAGATCGTCGTGCTGTGCGAGCTCGTCCGCCCACTCGTCGTGGCGCAGCGAAGTGGCCGACGCAAACTGCTCGCGCGAGAACCGTTCGAGGCCGGTCCAGACGAGGTCGTCGTAGCCGGGGATCCATCCGATTGCCGTCTCGGCGGCGTGCGCGCGGCCGCGACAGCGCTCGACGACCCACTTCAGGACGCGCATGTTCTCCCCGTACCCCGGCCAGACGAACTTCCCGCCCGCATCGGTGCGGAACCAGTTCACCAGGAAGACGCGCGGCCGGTGCGCCGCTGCGCGACCGACTTTCAGCCAGTGCGAGAAGTAGTCCGCCATGTTGTAGCCGACGAACGGGATCATCGCCATCGGGTCGCGGCGCACCACGCCGACCTTCCCGGTCGCGGCCGCGGTGGTCTCCGATCCCATCGTCGCCCCGAGGTACACGCCCGCATCCCAGTCCGGCGCCTCGACGACGAGCGGCACGGTGTTCGAGCGCCGCCCGCCGAAGATCATCGCGCTGATCGGCACGCCGTCCGGGTTCTCCCATTCCGGGTCGAGCGACGCGAGCTGCGTCGCGGCCACGGTGAAGCGGGAGTTGGGATGCGCCGCCTTGCGGCCCGACTCCGGCGTCCACGGCTGCCCCTGCCAGTCGGTGAGGTGCGGCGGCGGTACGTCGGTCAGGCCCTCCCACCACACGTCGCCCTCGGGCGTGAGCGCGACGTTGGTGAAGATCGTGTTCGAGCGGATCGCGTTCAGGCAGTTCGGGTTCGTCTTCGCCGAGGTGCCCGGCGCGACGCCGAAGAGGCCGGCCTCGGGGTTGATCGCGTAGAGGCGTCCGTCCTTGCCCGGCTTGATCCAGGCGATGTCCTCGCCGATGGTCGTGACCGTCCAGCCCGGGAAGGCGGGCGGCGGCACCAGCATCGCGAAGTTCGTCTTTCCGCACGCGCTCGGGAACGCCGCGCTCACGTAGGTCTTCTCGCCGTTCGGCGCGGTCAGGCCGAGGATGAGCATGTGCTCGGCGAGCCAGCCCTGGTCGCGGCCCATCACCGACGCGATGCGCAGGCTGAAGCACTTTTTCCCCAGCAGCGCGTTGCCGCCGTAGCCCGAGCCGAACGACCAGATCTCGCGCGTCTCGGGGAAATGGACGATGTACTTGTGCTCCCGGTTGCACGGCCACGGGACGTCCTTCTGCCCCGCAGCGAGCGGCGCGCCCACGGAGTGCACGCACGGCACGAACTCGCCCTCGGCGCCGAGCAGCTCCCAGACGCGCGCGGTCATGCGCGTCATCACGCGCATGCTCACGACCACGTACGGCGAATCGGTCAGCTCGATCCCGATCTGCGCGATGTGCGAGCCGAGCGGCCCCATCGAGAACGGCACGACGTACAGCGTGCGACCCCGCATGCAGCCGTCGAAGAGCTGCGCGAGGGTGGCGCGCATCTCGGCCGGCGCCATCCAGTTGTTGGTCGGGCCGGCGTCGTCCTTCTGCTGCGAGCAGATGAAGGTGCGGTCTTCCATCCGCGCGACGTCGGTCGGGTCGGAGCGTGCGAGGAAGCTGCCCGGCCGCAGCTCCGGATTCAGGCGCAGCAGGGTTCCGCTACGGACCATCTCCTCGCACAGCCGGTCGTACTCGGCCGGCGTGCCGTCGCACCAGTGGATCGCGTCCGGCTTGGTGAGCGCGGCGATCTCGGCAACCCACTCGATCGCCCGGCGGTTGCGGACGTAGTCCGGCACCTGAATGTGGGGAACGTATGGCTGGTTCATCTCGCAGGGGCCCTGTTTGCTTGGCGGTACGGATGCGGCTCCCCGCGCGTCGCTGCACTCGCTGCACGGGTGGGAGGCGGGAAGCCGGCTGGACTCCGGTAGGGGACTGACTCTAGCAGAAAAGCACCCGCCGACGCCGCGCCCGCGCCGCCTCCCGGCGCAGGTTTTTCACTTTGTGACAAGCGCCGGCGGCGAGGCTACTTTCCGATGCAGAAGCGGGCGAAGATCTCGCCCAGCAGGTCGTCGGCGGTGAACTCGCCGGTGATCGCGTTGAGCTCGCCCTGCGCAAGGCGCAGCTCCTCGGCGAGCAGCTCGACCGCGTCGCCCAGCGCGGAGGCCGCCTCCAGGCGCTCCGACGCCCGCCGCAGGCATGCGAGATGGCGCTCGCGCGCGATGAAGGGCGACTCCCCGGCCGGATGCCATCCGACGCGCTCGAGCAGGTGCCCGCGCAGCAGCTCGAGACCCGCCCCCGTCTTCGCGGACAGGTGGATCGTGGTCGCGTCGGCGCCCGGTTCGACGCGCGCGGCGCTGCCGAGCCGATCGATCTTGTTGTGCACGACGACGCGCTGCAGGCGCCCGGGCAGGCGTGCGGCGATCGCCTCGTCGGCCGCCGTGACGCCCGCGGCGGCGTCGACGACCAGCAGCAGGAGGTCGGCTTGCGCGATGGCGCTCCACGCGCGCGCGACGCCGAGGCGCTCGACCTCGTCGGTCGCGTCGCGCAGTCCCGCGGTGTCCACGAGGTGCAGCGGCACGCCCTCGAGCTCGATCGCCTGGCGAATCGTGTCGCGGGTGGTGCCCGGAATCGGCGTCACGATGGCGAGCTCCTCGCCGGCGAGCCGGTTCAGCAGGCTCGACTTGCCCACGTTGGGCTGCCCGGCGATCACCACGTGCAGGCCGGTGCGCAGGAGGCTGCCCTGCCGCGCGCGCTCGAGCGTGTCGGCGAGCCCCGCGCGCAGCCGGTCGAGCCGCCCGCGCGCATCGGCGCGGTCGAGCGCATCCACCTCTTCCTCCGGAAAGTCGAGCGTGGCCTCGACCAGCGCGCGCAGCTCGACCAGCTGCGCAACCAGGCCGTGGATCGCCGCCGAGAACTCGCCTTGCAGGCTGCGCACCGCGCACCGCGCGGCGGTCTCGGTGGCCGCTTCGATGACGTCCGCCACCGCCTCGGCCTGGGCGAGGTCGAGCTTGTCGTTCAGGAACGCCCGGCGGGTGAACTCGCCGGGCTCGGCGAGCCGGGCGCCGAGCTCGAAGCAGCGTCGCAGCAGCATCTGCAGGACGACCGGCCCGCCGTGCCCGTGCAGCTCGAGCACGTCTTCGCCGGTGTAGGAGTGTGGGGCCGGGAAGTAGAGCGCCAGGCCGTCGTCGATCGCCGCGCCCGCGGCGTCGCGGAACGCCGCGCGCGTCGCGCGCCGGGGCGGGAGGGCGCGTCCGAGCAGGCCGGTCGCGAAGCGCCCGAGCGCCGGACCGGACACACGCACCACGCCGATGCCTGCGCGCCCGGGCGCGGTGGCGATCGCGGCGATCGCGTCGGCCGCGCTCAGCGCTTCGCCGCGGCCGGCTTGTCCTTCCCGCCCTCGATCATGCGCGTGATCTGCCATTGCTGCGCGATGGACAGGATGTTGTTGACGAGCCAATAGAGCACCAGGCCCGCGGGGAAGAAGAAGAACATCACCCCGAAGGCGAACGGCATGATCATCATCACCTTCGCCTGCACCGGGTCGGGCGGCGTGGGGCTCATCTTCGTCTGGATGATCATCGAGCCCATCATCAGCGCCGGCAGGATGAAGAAGGGGTCCTGCTTCGACAGGTCGGTGATCCAGCCGAAGAACGGCGCCTGGCGCAGCTCGACCGACGACAGCAGCACCCAGTACAGGGCGATGAACACCGGGATCTGGACGACGATCGGGAGGCAGCCTCCCAGCGGGTTGATCTTCTCCTCCTTGTACAGCTCCATCATCGCCTGGTTCATCTTGGCGCGGTCGTTGCCGTACATCTCGCGGATCTTGGTCAGGCGTGGAGTGACCTTCTTCATGCGCGCCATCGACTTGTAGCTCGCCGCCGAGAGCGGGAAGAAGATCAGCTTGATCAGCACCGTGAGCGCGATGATCGCCAGGCCCCAGTTGCCGAGCCAGCCGTGGAACCACTCGAGCACCCAGAACAGCGGCACCGCGATGACGGTGAGCCAGCCGTAGTCGACCACCAGGTCGAGATGCGGAGCGACCGCCGGTAGTACGTTCTGCTCCTGGGGTCCGGCGAACAGGCGCACGCCGGAGGTGGCCTTGCCGCCCGGCTCGATCGCCGCCAGCGGCAGCTTCACGCCGGCGCGGTAGTAGTTCTCCGCAACCCGCTCCGCGTAGTACTCGCGCGCTGCCTTGTCCGGCGGCAGCAGCGCCGACACGAAGTAGTGCTGGATCATCGCGATCCAGCCGTCGTTCGCCTGCTTCGGATAGTCCGCCTTGTCCTTGTCCATGTCGGCGAACTTCACCAGCTTGAGCTTGGACGCGTCGGTGAAGACGCCCACGCCGGTGTAGGTGGAGACCATCGCCTGGTCGTCGGCCGGCGCCTTGCCGTCGCGGGTCACGTGGAAGTAGCCCTGCGGTGCGATCGGCGCGGCGGACTTGTTCTCGACCTCCTGCGCGATGTCGACGACGTAGCTGCCGCGGTGGAAGGTGAGGCTCTTGACGACGTCTACGCCCTCCGGCGTCGTCGCCCGCAGCCGCACCTCGACCTTGTCCTTGCCGTCCTCGAGCTTGTAGACCTGCGCCTCCGGCGTGAACAGGGTGCGGTGGTTCGGCAGGTTGGCGCCGATCAGACCGCTCTGCACCGTGTAGCGGTGATCGGCGCCGAGCAGCTCGAAGGGCTTGTCCGGATGCAGGCTGTCCTTGTAGCGCGTCAGGTCCAGGCGCACGAGGTCGCCGCCTACCGGGTCGATCTCGGCGCGCAGGAGGTCGGTCTCCACGCGCACGCGCTCGCGCGCCGGCGCGGCCCCCGTCGAGCCGGGCACCGCGTCGGTCTTCGGCAGAGCCGCCGGCGCGCCCGGCGCGGGCACGCTGGCGGCGGGAACGGCGCCCGACCCGGCCTTGTCCTGCACCTGCGGTGCGGGCGCGGGGCGGTGCTCGCGCTGCCACGCGTCCCAGAGCATCAGGACCGAGAAGGAGAAGATGACGAAGAGGATGAGGCGTTGCGTGTCCATTGGATCGGGACGTCAGCGTTCTTGCCTTACGGCACCGGGTCGTAACCGCCGGGATGCCACGGATGGCAGCGCGCGACGCGCCGCGCGGCGAGCCAGCTCCCGCGCAGCGCGCCATGCCGCGCCAGCGCCTCCTGCGCGTACTCCGAGCACGAGGGGAAGAAGCGGCAGTGGCGTCCGAGCATCGGGCTCAGCAGGTACCGATAGGCCGCAACGAGCGCGCCCAGCAATCTAGCCATTCGTTCCGGTCCGGAATAGCGCCTGGACTTCCGCGAGCGTCAGCGGTCGTGCTCCCGGCGCCGCGACGAGCCGGAGCACGCAATCCCGCGCTCCGATCGCCGTTTGCGTCAGCCGGAACGCCTCGCGCGCGAGGCGCCGGATGCGATTCCGGCGCACCGCGCTCGGCGCAAACCGCTTCGGCACGATCAGCGCGAGCCGCGCTCGTCCGACCTCGTTCGGAAGGCTGTACAGGTAGATGCGGGGGGCGCGAACGAGTCGTCCCGACTTGAGCACCGCGGAGACCTCGCGCGCGCCGAGCCGCTGGCCCGGGCGCAGCCGCGCCCGCGCGGGACCGGGCGCTCGCGTCAGATGCCGAGACGGGCGCGGCCCTTCGCCCGGCGCGCGCGGATCACCGCACGACCGCCGCGAGTGCGCATGCGTACGAGAAATCCGTGCGTCCGCTTCCGGCGCACCACCGAGGGTTGGAAGGTCCGCTTCATTGCCGTCGTCCTTGGAGATGAGAAAACCCGGCATTAGACCAATGGCTTGCATGCACTGTCAACGAGCGCCGGAAGCTGTGGATAACTCGGGACGGACCGGGTATCATTTTGCGCTCTTCCGCATCCCGCTCTGTACGCCCAGCCATCCCCAGGAATCCGCCGGCCGAACCATGCAGAGCTTGTGGCACGCGTGCCTCACGCGCCTCGAGAAAGAGCTGCCTCCACAGCAATTCAACACCTGGATCCGGCCGCTCAGCGCCGACGTCCGCGGTGCCGGAACGCTGCGGCTGGTGGCGCCAAACCGCTTCGTCCTGCAGTGGGTGAAGGATCGCTTCCTGCGCCGGATCGAGACGCTCGCGACCGAGCAATCCGGGACCCCGGTGCGCGTGGCGCTCGCACTGCCCGACGTGAGCGACCTGCCGGAGCCCGCGCCCCCCGCGTCCCCCCAGCCGCCGCCCGCGGCGCCGGCGGCCGCTCCCGCGGCAAAGGCGCCCGCCGCCGAGCGCCGGGCGGGCGAACGCCCGAGCCTGATCACCGAGTTCACCTTCGACAGCTTCGTGCCCGGCAAGGCCAACCAGCTCGCGCGCGCGGCCGCGATGCAGGTGGCCGAGAATCCCGGCACTTCCTACAACCCGCTCTTCGTCTACGGCGGGGTCGGGCTCGGCAAGACGCACCTCATCCATGCGGTCGGCAACTCGGTCATGGCGCGCCAGCCGAACGCGCGCGTCCGCTACCTGCACGCGGCGCAGTACATCTCGGACGTCGTGCGCGCCTACCAGCAGAAGTCCTTCGACGCGTTCAAGCGCTATTACCACTCGCTCGACATCCTGCTGATCGACGACATCCAGTTCTTCACCGGCAAGGACCGCACGCAGGAGGAGTTCTTCTACGCGTTCAACGCGTTGATCGAGGCGCACAAGCAGATCATCATCACCTGCGACACCTACCCGCGCGACATCGTGGGCATCGACGATCGCCTCAAGACGCGCTTCAGCTGGGGCCTGACGGTCGCGCTCGAGCCGCCCGAGCAGGAGATGCGCGTGGCCATCGTGCTGCGCAAGGCGGAGGCCCTCGGCGAACGCCTGGACGAGGACGTCGCCTTCTTCATCGCGAAGCACATCCGCTCCAACGTGCGCGAGCTCGAGGGCGCGCTGAAGAACGTCCTCGCCTTCGCGCGCTTCGGCGGTCGCGAGCTGACCGTCGAGGTCGCCAAGGAAGCGCTCAAGGACCTGCTGTCGCTCCACAACCGCCAGATCTCGATCGAGAACATCCAGAAGACCGTCGCGGAGTTCTACAAGATCAAGGTCGCCGACCTGCACTCGAAGAAGCGCAACCGCAACATCGCCCGCCCGCGCCAGATGGCGATGGCGCTCGCCAAGGAGCTCACCGAGATGAGCCTGCCGGACATCGGCGACGCCTTCGGCAACCGCGACCACACGACCGTGCTGCACGCCTGCCGCACGATCGCGGCGCTGCGCACCAAGAACACCGACCTGAACCGCGACTTCCACGTCCTCGAACAGACCCTGAAAGGCTGAAAAGCTCTGGATAACTCGCGCGCGAATGTGGGCAACTCGGGGCCCGGGCCCGAACGCCTCGCGCCTGCCCGGCTTGTCCCGGGTCCGTCCACAGGTCCGTCCACAGGCTCTCCACAGGCAAACGGCCGCTGCCTCAAGCGCCTGGGCTTCCTATCCCCAGAAAGCGGCGCCTTCATCATCAGACTCAGGAAAAGAACATGAATCTAGTAAAGACGACCCGCGAGACGCTTCTCAGGCCCTTGCAGTCGGTCGCCGGGATCATCGAGCGGCGCCATACGCTGCCGATCCTCTCCAACGTCCTGATCACCCGCGCGGACGACCGGGTCTCGTTCGTGGCGACGGACATCGAGATCGAGATCAGCGCCACGGCCGCGGCCGACGCCGCGGGCGAAGCGAAAGCGGTGACCGTCGGCGCGCGCAAGCTGCTCGACATCCTGCGCGCCCTCCCCGAGGGCGCCGAGGTGACGATGGCGCTCGCGGAGCGGCGCCTGCAGATGCGCAGCGGCAAGAGCCGCTTCCAGCTGCAGACGCTGCCGCCGGAGGATTTCCCGCGGCTGGCGGGGCCAGAGGGGGCGCCGCTGACGTTCGACCTCCCGCAGCGCGAGCTCAAGGCGGTGCTCGCCCTGGTCCAGTACGCGATGGCCCAGCAGGACATCCGCTACTACCTGAACGGGCTGCTGATGATGGTCGACGGAGGCGAGCTGCGCGTGGTCGCGACCGACGGCCATCGGCTCGCGGTGGCGACGCGCGAGCTGGCGGCGCGCGAGCTCGGGAAGCAGGATGTCATCATCCCGCGCAAGACCATCGTCGAGCTGACCAAGCTGCTGCAGGACAGCGACGACCCGGTGTCGATCGAACTCTCCGGCAGCCAGGCGCGCTTCAGGTTCGACGGCATCCTGTTGGCGTCGAAGCTCGTAGACGGGAAGTTCCCCGACTACCAGCGCGTGATCCCGACCGCGCACCCGAAGCACGTCAGGATCGGCCGGCAGACGCTCGGCACCGCGCTCCAGCGCGCCGCGATCCTGACCAACGACAAGTTCCGCGGCGTGCGCTGGGTGCTCGGGGACGGGAGCCTCAAGATCACCTGCACCAATACCGAGCAGGAGGAGGCGCAGGAGGAGCTCGAGCTCGACTACAAGGGCGAAGCGCTCGACATCGGTTTCAACGTCGGGTACCTGCTCGACGTGCTGAACAACCTCGACGCCGAGGACATCGACGTCGCGCTCGGCGACGCGAACTCCAGCGCCCTCATCACCGTGCCCGGGCGTTCGGACTTCAAGTACGTCGTCATGCCGATGCGCATCTAGGCAGCGCGGCACCATGAGCACAGAGAATCCGCCGCAGCACCCGGCAGCGCCGGAGGCCGCATCGACGAACGGCATCGAGGCGCCCCGGCCGGACGCCGCGAACTACGATTCCTCGAGCATCAAGGTGCTCAAGGGACTGGACGCGGTGCGCAAGCGCCCCGGGATGTACATCGGCGACACCTCCGACGGCACCGGGCTCCACCACATGGTCTTCGAGGTCGTCGACAACGCCGTCGACGAGGCCTTGGCGGGCTACTGCGACGAGATCATCGTCACCATCCACACCGACAACTCGATCAGCGTCGCGGACAACGGGCGCGGCATCCCCACCGGCATCCACGAGGACGACGAGCTGAAGCGCTCGGCCGCGGAGATCGCGATGACCGAGCTGCACGCCGGCGGCAAGTTCGACTCGAACACGTACAAGGTCTCCGGGGGCCTGCACGGCGTCGGCGTGTCGGTCGTCAACGCGCTCTCCGACTGGCTGCGCCTCACCATCCGCCGCGACGGGCTCGCGCACTTCATCGAGTTCCGGCGCGGCGAGCGCATCGAGCCCCTCAAGGTGCTCGGCAAGACCGAGCGCAGGGGCACCGAGGTGCACTTCCTCGCCAGCGCCGAGACCTTCGGTCACGTGGAGTACCACTACGACATCCTCGCGCGGCGGCTGCGCGAGCTGTCGTTCCTCAACAACGGCGTGAAGATCGTGCTCATCGACCAGCGCGCCGGCAAGGAGGAGATGTTCTCCTTCTCCGGCGGCGTGCGCGGCTTCGTCGAGTACATGAACCGCAACAAGACCGTCCTGCACGGCAGCATCTTCCACGCCGGCGGCCAGAAGGAAGGGATGTTCGTCGAGGTGGCGATGCAGTGGAACGACTCCTACCAGGAGCAGGTCCTCTGCTACACCAACAACATCCCGCAGCGCGACGGCGGCACCCACCTCACCGGGCTGCGCGCGGCGATGACGCGCACGCTCGGCAAGTACATCGACCAGAACGAGATCGCGAGGAAGGCGAAGGTCGAATGCACCGGCGACGACATGCGTGAAGGGCTGACCTGCGTGCTGTCGGTGAAGGTTCCGGAGCCGAAGTTCTCCTCGCAGACCAAGGACAAGCTCGTGTCCTCGGAGGTGCGCCCGGTGGTCGAGGAGATCGTGGCCGAGAAGCTGATGAGCTTCCTGCTCGAGAAGCCGCAGGACGCGCGCATCATCACCGGCAAGATCGTGGACGCCGCGCGTGCGCGCGAGGCCGCGCGCAAGGCGCGCGAGATGACCCGTCGCAAGGGCGTGCTGGACGGCTTCGGGCTGCCGGGCAAGCTCGCCGACTGCCAGGAAAAGGACCCGCGGCTGTGCGAGCTCTACCTGGTCGAGGGCGACTCGGCCGGCGGCTCGGCCAAGCAGGGCCGCGATCGCAAGTTCCAGGCCATCCTGCCGCTCAAGGGCAAGATCCTCAACGTCGAGCGGGCAAGGTTCGACAAGCTGATCTCGTTCGCGGAGATTGCGACCCTGATCACCGCGCTCGGGACCGGGATCAAGGACGACTACAACATCGAGAAGCTGCGTTACCACCGCATCATCATCATGACCGATGCGGACGTGGATGGCGCGCACATCCGCACGCTCCTGCTCACCTTCTTCTACCGGCAGATGCCCGAGCTGATCGAGCGCGGCCACATCTACATCGCGCAGCCCCCGCTCTACAAGGTGAAGGTGGGCAAGGAGGAGCGCTACCTCAAGGATGACCACGAGCGCGACCAGTTCATGCTCGGGCAGGCGCTGGTCGGCGCGGCGCTGCATCCGCGCCGCGGCGCGGAGCCGATCGGGGGCGAGGCGCTCGCGCAGCTCGCGCGGACGTACCTGCTCGCGGAGGCGGTGATCGGGCGCCTCGGGCGGCTGATCGACGAAGGCGCGCTCTACGCGATCCTGCAGGGCGCGCGCATCGATCTCACCGACGCCGAGTCGGCGCGCGCGAGCGCCGCGCGGCTGGCCGCGCGGCTCGGCAACGGGGAGGTGCGGATCGTGGTCCGCTACGACGAGAAGCTCGAGCGCCAGCAGCTGGTGATCGAGCGCAACCGGCACGGCAACCTGCGCTCGACCGTGATCGACGAGGATTTCGTCCTCTCCGGCGACCACCGGCAGATCCGCGCCGCGGCGCAGCTCGTCGAGGGGCTGATCGGGCCGGGAGCCTACGTCGAGCGCGGCGACCACCAGCACGCGGTCACCGACTTCGGCCAGGCGGTGCACTGGCTGCGCGGCGAGGTGGAGCGCAACGCCGCCGTGCAGCGCTACAAGGGCCTCGGGGAGATGAACCCGGAGCAGCTGTGGGAAACCACCATGGACCCGGAGTCGCGCCGGCTGCTGAAGGTCCAGATCGAGGACGCGATCGCGGCCGACGAGATCTTCATCAAGCTGATGGGCGACGAGGTCGAGCCGCGCCGCGACTTCATCGAGCAGAACGCGCTCGTCGCGCGCCTGGACGTCTAGCGGTTTCTCAGGCGATCCGTTTCCTGGCGGCCGGTTTCTTGGGCGCAGCCTTCTTCGCCGTCTTGCGCGTCGCGCCGGCGCGCTTCGCGCCCGTGCGTCCGCGGCGCGCGACCTCAGCCGCGGGCTCTTCCGCGCTCCGCAGCGGATAGACCTTGGCGTCCGCGCCCGCGGGCGCGGCGGCGGCCCCGCCCTTCGCCCTGGCGCCCGCGCGCGGCGCGAACTCGAAGCCGATCCTGCCGTCCGGCTGGCGCGCCAGGAACGCCGAGAACGGCCGCCCTTTCTTGGAGATGAACTTGTGCAGCAGGTCGGTCTTGCCTGCGGTGAGGAGCTTCGTCACCTGCTCGGGCTCGATCGCGCGCTGCAGGATGATCTTGCCGGTGCGGAAGTCGCAGGTGCGCGCCGGGCCGACCGACTTCTCGCAGACGTAGGCGAGCTCGTGGTCGAACACGCGCGCCCCGCACTTGGGGCAGTTGCCGAGCGCCTGGCGGCCGCTGAAGTCGACCGGCTCGGCGTCACGCGCGTCCGCCGCGCTCTGCCCGAAGTCGAGCTCGACGGAGAAGTCGTCCTTGAGCTTGAGCATGGCGGCGAACGGGCGGCCGAGCCGGCTGCGGAACCCCTGCAGCGGCCCGATCGAGCGCTCGCGCAGCAGCGCCTCGGCCTCCTCGTTCTCGATGCGGCGGCTCGCGATCACCTTCCACATCGAGAAGTCGCACTTCGAGCACTGGAACTTCTTGTAGTTCTCGTTGATCGCCGCGCCGCACTTCGGGCACGCCACCGCGAGCGTGGACAGCGGCTCGTCGATGCTCGTGCCCCGCTTGATCCGCTCCACCAGGTCGCGCGTCGTGTCGACGATGTGGTCCATGAACGCCTCGCGGCGCAGCTTGCCGTGCTCGATCTGCTTCAGCTTGAACTCCCAGTCGCCGGTGAGCTCGGGCGAGCGCAGCTCGTCGATGCCGAACTTCTCGATCGCGTAGAGCAGGTCGAACGCCTTCGCAGTGGGCTGGAGCTCGCGCCCGCTGCGGTGCAGGTAATCCTCGAACAGGAGTCCCTCGATGATCGCGGCGCGCGTGGCGGGCGTGCCCAGCCCCTTTTCCTTCATCGCCTCGGCGAGCTCCTCGTCGTCCACCAGCTTGCCGGCGTTCTCCATCGCGGACAGCAGCGTGGCCTCGGTGTAGCGCGCTGGCGGCTTCGTCTGGTTCGGCTGCACCTCGACCGCGGTCGTCCTCACCTTCCCGTCGGGGACCGGCGCGAGCGTGGGCGCGTCCTTGTCCTCCGCCTCCCTGCCGTACACCGCCAGCCAGCCCGCGTTGACCATCACCCGGCCTTCGCTCCGGAACGGCTCGCCTTCCACGCGCGTGATCCGCGTGGTGACCAGGAACTCGGCCGCCGGGTAGAACACCGCGAGGAAGCGCTTGACCACCAGGTCGTAGAGCTTCTGCTCCGGCTCGGACAGGTGCTTCGGCGCCTGCAGGGTCGGAATGATCGCGAAGTGGTCGGAGATCTTCTCGTTGTTGAAGATGCGCTTGTTCGGCCGCACCCAGCCCTCCTCGAGCACCCGGGCGGCGAAGGGCGCGTACGCGCGCGTCACCGCGCTCCCCTCGGCGAGCATGGCCAGGGTCTTCTTCACGGTGCCGAGGTAGTCCTCGGGCAGCGCGCGCGCGTCGGTGCGCGGGTAGGTGAGCACCTTGTGCTTCTCGTACAGCGCCTGGGCGAGCCCGAGCGTGTTGCGCGCCGAGAACCCGAAGCGGGAGTTCGCCTCGCGCTGCAGGGTCGTCAGGTCGTAGAGCAGCGGCGAGCTCTGCGTCGCCGGTTTCGATTCCTCGCTGACGATCCCCGGCTGGCCCAGGCAGCGTGCGCGAATCGCCTCGGCGCGGGCCGCGTCCCAGATGCGCTCGGCGCGCAGGTACTCGTCGTTCGGGTCGCGCTCGAACTTCTCGTCGAACCAGCGGCCGCCGTACTCGCCGCCGGTGCCGGCGAAGGTGCCAAGCACCTCCCAGTAGTCGCGCGCCACGAACGCCTTGATGCGCTTCTCGCGCTCCACCAGGATCGCGAGCGTCGGCGTCTGGACGCGTCCGACCGTGGTCTTGTAGAAGCCGCCGTCCTTCGAGTTGAACGCGGTCATCGCGCGCGTGCCGTTGATCCCGACCAGCCAGTCGGACTCCGAGCGGCAGACCGCCGCGTCGGCGAGCGGGCGCATCTCGCGGTCGCCGCGCAGGGCGGCGAAGCCCTCGCGAATCGCCGCCGGAGTCATCGACTGCAGCCAGAGCCGCTCGACCGGCTTGCCGGCGCCCACGTACTGCTCGATGTAGCGGAAGATCAACTCGCCTTCGCGCCCGGCGTCGCACGCGTTCACGATCGCGCTCACGTCCTTGCGCCGGATGAGCCGCGCGAGCAGCTTGAGGCGGTCCTCGCTCTTCTCGATCGGCTTGAGGTCGAAGTGCGGCGGGATCACCGGGAGGTGCGCAAAGGACCACTTGCCCCGCTTCACCTCGTACTGCTCCGGGGCGGCGAGTTCGAGCAGGTGCCCGATCGCCGAGCACACCACGTACCCGGCGCTCTCGTAGTAGTCGCCGTGGCGCGTGAACCCGCCCAGCGCGCGGGCGATGTCGTTCGCGACGGACGGCTTCTCGGCGATGATGAGCTTCTTAGCCATTCACGGGGGCCGTGGGGCGCGCCGGTCGGCGCGCCGGGAACTCAGGGAGCGCCGAAGTTTAAGGACTGCCCCGGCGCGAGGCAAGGAGTACGGCGCGCGCGGCGTCAGTGCACGTGCCGCGGGCCGCCCTCGGGCAGCAGCTCCTCGAGGATGAGCGTGTCCACGTCGCCGCGCCGCGCCCACAGCACCATCAGCACGATGACCTTGAGCTTGTCGAGGTCGACGCTGTCGTCCGGCAGCGCCATGGCGCGGTCGATGATCAGCTCGCGCAGCGGCGGCGTCACCACGCGCGCGCCCTCCAGGAACGCGATGAAACCGCGCGACGCGGTCGAGAGTTTCGCCAGCTCGGCGGCGGTGTGCGCGCGGAACGCGTCGCACAGCTCGAATGCCTCCGGATACTGCTCGTCGGTCGGCGGCGAGAGCTGCCGCAGCCAGTCGAGCGCATCGGTGATGTCCTCGTCGCCGAATCCGGCGTCGGTCAGCTTGCGCGCCAGCGTGCCCGGGTCGGGGCAGGGCTCGCCTTGGTAGTAGTTTTCGAAGAGGTAGACGAGGATCTCGAACATCGACGGCGGGGTGGCTCCGGGTGGAGGTGGGCTCAGCGCGTCCCGCTCCCGGTACGCGGGCGCGAAGCCCGGATGGGGCGGCAGCTCATGTCAGCTCCGGTCGCGATCGCTCACGCGCTGGAATCTGCCGCCTGGAAGGCCGGCGACCTTTCCCTCGAGCTCCAGTTGCAGCAGCATCGCCGATACGACCTCGGCCGTCAAGCCGCTGCGCTCGCACAGAGTGTCAACATTGCACGGGTCGTAGCCCAGATGCTGCAGCAGCACGTGCGATTCTTCCGGCGCCGCGCGCGCGCGCGGCGCGGCGCTCGCGGCGCCCGCGAACTCTCCGAGCACGTCCTCTACGCTCTCCACGAGCTTCGCGCCCTGCTTGATGAGCGCGTGACAGCCTTTGGAGAGCGGCGAGTGGATCGAGCCCGGCACCGCGAACACGTCGCGCCCCTGCTCGCCGGCGAGCCGCGCAGTGATCAGCGATCCGCTGTCGAGCGCCGCCTCCACCACGAGCACGCCGCGCGCGAGCCCGCTGATGAGGCGGTTGCGGCGCGGGAAATTGGCTGCGACCGCGGGCGTGCCGAGCGGGAACTCGCTGACGATCGCACCACGCTCGGCGAGCGCGTCGAACAGGTCCGCGTTGCGCGCCGGGTAGACCACGTCGATGCCGGTGCCGAGCACGCCGACGGTCGAACCCTCGCCGCGCAGCGCGCCGCGGTGCGCGGCGGCGTCGATGCCGAGGGCGAGACCGCTCACGACGGTCACGTGCGCCGCGCTCAGCGCGCGCGCGAGCGCCTCGGCGTTGGCGACGCCCTGCGCGGTCGCGTTGCGGCTGCCGACGACGGCGATGCCGTTCGCCGCGAGCAGCCCGGTGCGGCCGCGCACGTACAGCAGCGCGGGCGGGTCGGGGATCTCCAGGAGCGCGCGCGGATACTCGGCGTCGGCGAGCGTGACGATGGCGTGGCCCGGCCGCGCCGCCCAGTCGAGCGCCGCGCGCACCTGCGCTGCGCTCTGGTCGGCGCGCAGGCGCGCGGCGAGTGACTCGCCGAGCGTGCGCGCGAGCGCCGCTGCGGGCGCCGCGAGCACCCGGGACGGGAGCCCGAACTCCGCGAGGAGCCTGCGCACGCCCTGGCTCCCGAGGCCGGGAACCAGGGTGAGCCGAAGCCACGCCGCGAGATCGTCGTCCTGCGGCATCGGCCGGCGGAATCGGTCAGGGCGTCCTGACGACGTCCCCCGGCGAGACCGGCCGCTCGACGCCGAGCGTGAGCGCGTAGGAGAGGTTGTCGAAAGTGCGGAACACCATGAGCAGACCGAACCGCTCCTCGGGCAGCTGGACCGGTTCCTGCCGGGGCTCGCCCATGTAGAACGGCCCGATGCTGCGATCGTTCCTGATGGTGGTGCTGGTGAAGAGGGCGAGCACGTGCCCGACCTCCAGGCCGTCCTTGGCGCCCTTGTTCAGGCTGACGATCGCCAGGTTGCCGGTCTCGCCGAAGCCTTCGTAGATCCAGTTCTTGAGCGCTTCGGTGCGCACGCCGGCCCAGTCCCGGTCGAGCAGCAGGTCGGTGCGCGCGTCCGAGCGTCCGTCGTAGATCGACATGACGCGCCCCTGGATTGGCTTGTCCGGCGCGCGCGGGGCGAAGCTGAACACGCGCGGCTGCGGCGCGACGACGAGGCGGTCGCCTTCGCTGATCTCCTGCTTCGACGACAGCACGCGCACCGTGGTCGGGTCGCCCGCGCGCGTGACGCGCGCCGTGCCGAGAAAGACCGCCTCGTACCCGAGCACGCTCCTGGAGTCGGGATCCACCAGGGCGATGCCGGGGCGATAGACCTGCCACAGCGGCTCCTTGGCCTGCCCCATCCCGGTCACGTAGGCGCGCGCTCCGGCACCGACGTTGACGCGCCCTTCCTCGGTCGCGAAGATGCGCGGAGCGTTCTCCAGCCCGCCGCGCTCGATCACGAGCGGCGCGGATAGGAACGGCTCGATGACCTTCAGCGGAATGGTCGGGATGGCCTCCTGCGCGAGCGGCTCGACGCGTACGCGCGGTTCCAGGCGCTCGACGGTCAGCCGCCCGCCGACCCGATCCAGGCGCACGACGTCGCCGGGGAAGATCAGGTGCGGATTGCGGATGTCGTCCTTGTTCATCCGCCAGATCTCGGGCCACTTCCACGGCTGCCGGAGGAACTTCCCGGCGATGCCCCAGAGGGTGTCCCCCTTCTTCACCACGTAGCTGTCCGGGGCGTTCGGCTGGAGCTGCAGTTCGTTCCCGCTCGACCGCGGGCCCGCCTGCTGCGCCCACGCCGCCGGCAGCGCCAGAACGAGG
>JAGVSZ010000076.1 GCA_019137045.1 Betaproteobacteria bacterium | reverse complement strand
GCGTGTCGGGGTCGAACTCGGTCGAGTTCGCGCGCTCGAGGCTGGCCCGGTGGCGCGCGAACTCGATCACCGCGAGCTGCATGCCGAGGCAGATGCCGAGGTAGGGCACGCGGTGCTCGCGCGCATACTGGATGGCGCGGATCTTGCCCTCGATGCCGCGCTTGCCGAACCCGCCCGGGACCAGGATCGCGTCGGCGCCCTTCAGCGCCGCCACGCCGTCGCGCTCGATCGACTCGGAGTCGATGTAGCGGATCTCCACCCGGCTGCGGGTGTGGATCCCGGCGTGGATGAGGGCCTCGGTGAGCGACTTGTACGACTCGGTCAGGTCGACGTACTTGCCGACCAGCGCGACGACGACGTGGTGCTGCGGGTGCTCGAGCGCCTCGACCAGCCGGTCCCAGGGCGAGAGGTCGGCCGGCCGCGCGAGGACGTCGAGCCGATGGCACACGATCTCGTCGAGCATCTGATGGTGCAGCATGCTCGGGATCTTGTAGATCGAATCGACGTCCCAGACCGAGATCACCGCCTCGACCGGGACGTTGGTGAAGAGGGCGATCTTGCGCCGCTCCTCGTCGGGCAGCGGCTTCTCGCAGCGGCACAGGAGCGCGTCGGCCTGGATGCCGATCTCGCGCAGCTCCTTCACCGAGTGCTGCGTGGGCTTGGTCTTGATCTCGCCCGCCGACTTGATGTACGGCACCAGCGTGAGGTGGATGTAGCAGGTGTTGCGCGCGCCGAGCTCGAGCCGCATCTGGCGCACCGCCTCGAGGAAGGGCAGCGACTCGATGTCGCCGACGGTGCCGCCGATCTCCACGATCGCCACGTCGGCGCCCGCGGCGCCGCGCGCGATGAAGGTCTTGATCTCGTCGGTGATGTGCGGGATGACCTGGACGGTGCGGCCGAGGTAGTCGCCCCGGCGCTCCTTCTTGATCACGCTCTCGTAGATCTGCCCGGTGGTGAAGTTGTTGGCCTTCCGCATCCGGGCGCTCTGGAAGCGCTCGTAGTGCCCGAGGTCGAGGTCGGTCTCGGCGCCGTCCTCGGTGACGAACACCTCTCCGTGCTGGAAAGGGCTCATCGTTCCGGGATCGACGTTGATGTACGGATCCAGCTTGAGGAGGGTGACCTTGATGCCGCGGGATTCGAGGATTGCGGCCAGGGACGCGGCGGCTATCCCCTTCCCCAGGGAGGAAACGACCCCGCCCGACACGAACACATACTTGGTCATCGAAAAACCAGGAGCCGGGATGCGGGATGATAACCCGATTCCCCCCGGCCCTCAACGCCGGAGCGATGACAAATGGATGAATCCGCCGCGTCCGGCTCTCGTCAGAGGCTCATCGTCGCCGCCTTGATCGACTCGGCCCGGATCTCCTCGGTGAGACGCGCCTTGTAGGCGGAGAACTCGGGCGTGGTCTTGACGGTGTAGTGCCGCGGGTGCGGCAGATCGATGCGCACGTCGGACTTGATGCGCCCGGGGCGGGCGCTCATCACCGCGACCCGGTTGGCCATGAAGATCGCCTCGTCGATGTCGTGGGTGACGAACAGCACCGTCTTGCGATCGGCCTCCCAGATCCCGAGCAGGAGCTCCTGCATCAGGGCGCGGGTCTGGTTGTCGAGCGCGCCGAACGGCTCGTCGAGCAGCAGGATCTTGGGGTCGTTCGCGAGCGCGCGCGCGAGCGCGGTGCGCTGCTGCATTCCGCCGGAGAGCATCTTGGGGTAGTGCCCCTCGAACCCGCCGAGACCGACCCGCGCGACGAAGTGGGCCGCGACCCGGTCCTGCTCGGCCTGCGGCACGCCCCGCTCCCGCAGCCCGAAGCAGATGTTCTGCCGCACAGTGAGCCAGGGGAACAGGGTGTAGGACTGGAACACCATGCCGCGATCCGGTCCCGGCCCGCCGACCGGGGCGCCGTCGAGGAGCACCCGGCCGCTCGTCGGCTCGTCCAGCCCGGCCACGATCCTGAGCAGCGTGGACTTCCCGCAGCCCGAGGGTCCGAGGATGCAGATGAAGTCGTTGTCCTCGACCGCGAGCGAGGTCGGCTCGAGCGCGCGCGTCGGCGGCCCGCCGTGCACGCCGGCGAAGGTGCGCGACACCGCCTCGATCGCCAGCTTGCTCATCGCCCGGCGCCGCGCCCGGCCGCCGTCCGCCGCCGGCCGCTCATGCGAGCCGCCACGGGAAGAGCCGCCGGTTCCACAGCTTGAAGACGTAGTCCGACACCAGTCCGATCACGCCGATCACGACGATGCCGAAGATGATCTGCCCGGTGTCGAGCAGCGCCTGGCTGTCCGTGATCATGTGGCCGATGCCGCTCGAAGCGCCGATCAGCTCGGCGACGATCACGTAGGTCCAGGCCCACCCGAGCACGAGCCGCAGCGTCTCCGCGATGTCCGGCGCGCTCGACGGCAGCAGCACCCGCCGCACCACGCCCGAGTTGCCCGCCCCCAGGGTGTAGGCCGCCTCGACCAGGTCGCGGCGCGTCGCGCCCACGGTCACCGCCACCATCAGCACGATCTGGAAGAACGAGCCGATGAAGATCACCATCAGCTTCTGCATCTCGCCAATTCCCGCCCAGAGGATGAGCAGCGGAATGAACGCGGAGGCCGGCAGGTAGCGGGCAAACGAGACGAACGGTTCGAAGAACGCCTCGATCGGCTTGTAGGCGCCCATCGCGATCCCGAGCGGAACCCCGAGGGCCGCGGCGATCACGAACCCGCCCACCACCCGCCAGACCGTGATCCCGATGTCCTTGTGGAATCCATGGACGGTCAGCAGCCGCCAGCCCGATTCGAGCATCGTGAACGGATCGGCGAGGAAGGTCTTCGACACGAATCCGCCGAGCGTCACCACGCTCCAGACGAGAAAGAAGAGCAGGAAGAAGGCGACGCCCAGGGCGATGCCAGCCTTGGAGCCGATCGGCTTGAGCGGCTTCACGACCAAAGCAAACGGCCCCGCCTGGCGGGGCCGTTCGGCACCACTGCCGGCACGGGCCGGGGCGACCCGCCGGCGCCGATCACTTGACGAAGCTCGTGTCGATGATCGAGTTGATGTCGGGCACGCTCTTGATGATGCCGAGCTCGAGCAGCAGCGCCGCCGCCTCCTTGCTGAACGCCTGGATTTCGCCCGCGAAGAACCTGCGGTTCGCCTCGCGGTCCTGCCAGCGCAGGAAGGACTGCGACTTCTCGAACTGCTCGCCGGTCTGCTTGACCGCCGAGCCCATGATCTCGAAGCTCTTCTTCGGCTCCTTCTTGATCATGTCGAGCGCGTCGAAGTAGCCGTTGACCATGGCCTGGACGAGCTTCGGGCTCTCCTTGATGAACTTCGGCGTGCAGCCGAAGGTGTCCATCACCATCGGGTAGTCGAGCGTCGTCGCGATGATCTTCCCGGCCTCCGGCTTGTCGCGCACCGTCGAGAGATACGGCTCGTAGGTCATCGCCGCGTCGTTCTGCCCCGCGATGAAGGACTGCGCGGCCGCCGCCGGCTCGAGATTGACGACCTTGACGTCCTTGACGGTCAGCCCGTTCTTCTTCAGGAACCACGCCAGCGTGAAGTACGGAGCAGTGCCGGGCGCCGACGCCGCCACGGTCTTGCCCTTGAGGTCCGCGATGCGTGCGATGTTGTTCCGCACCGCCATCCCATCCGCTCCGTAGGACTTGTCGAGCTGCACCACCTGGGTGGTCGCCACGCCGTTCGCGTTCCACACGATCCAGGTCTCGACGGTCGTGGCCGCGCACTGGACGTCCCCGGAGGCGATCGCGAGATGGCGGTCCTTCTGCGGGATGAACCTGATCGTGGCGTCGACGCCGTTCTTCTTGAACAGGCCCGCCTTCTCGGCGAGCGTGAGCGGGGCGAACCCGGTCCAGCCGCTCATCGCGATGGTGACTTTCGGCAGGTCTTGCGCGGACAAGCCGCCCGTTGCGGCGAGCGTGATCGCCAGCACGCCGGCGTTTAGGACTCGTTTCATGACGCACCTCCTCCAAGGTGGAAAGGTCGCATTGTAGGGGGAGCGGTTTTCCCGTAGCAACCGAGGTTCTCGCGGAACTGGAATCGGCGCCGCCCAGCCGGCGTCCGAGGACGCCCCGAAGTGGCGAACGCATCGCAATCCCGTCCGGTCGGAGCCCGCCGAACTGTCACGCAGGCGGGCGCGGACGCGTCGCCGATTGCGAGCGGTTTCCTCATGAGCCGGCGCCCCTCGCCCGGTCGAGCGGCCATTCCCTGGGCGACCCCCCGTTCGCGGAGTGCGTGCGGCCCGAGCGGTTGACGCCGGCCGGCCCCTCCCATAGCCTGTGCCGACGATGAAATCGTCGCGCGTCGACCACGTCGGGAGCCTGCTGCGTCCGGAGGGCCTGAAGGCGACCTTTCTCCGCCACGCCGCGGGCGAAGCGGACGCGGGCGTCCTGCGCACCGCGCAGGACGAGGCGATCCGCGCGGTGATCGCGGCCCAGGAGCGCCACGGCCTTCCGGTCGTGACCGACGGCGAGTTCCGGCGCCTGAACTGGCAGGTCAGCTTCTCCGAGGTGGAGGGATGGGACCTCTGGGCCGGATCGTGGCGTAACTTCCTCCAGAACCCGGAGAATCGCGCCGCGCACGAGCGCCCGCTCTCCAAGGGCGATGACGCGGTGGTCAGCTTCCGCGCCCCGGCGACCGCCCGGCTGCGGCTCGTGCGCAGCTTCCCGC
>JAGVSZ010000027.1 GCA_019137045.1 Betaproteobacteria bacterium | reverse complement strand
GGCCTCCACCGCCGCGCGCCGGTCCGCGCCCGCGGTGAAGAGGAGCTCGTAGTCGTCGCCGCCCGCGAGCAGGCACTCGTCGCCGAGCGCGCGGTCGCTGCACGCGCGCAGGAAATCCGAGCGCGGAAGGCGCGCGTACTCGATCTCCGCGCCCACCCGCGAGCGCTCGAGCACGTGGCCGAGGTCGGCGAGCAGCCCGTCGGAGACGTCGATCGCGGCGGCGGCGACGCCGCGCAGCCGCTGTCCGAGCGCGACGCGCGGCGCGGGCTGCTCGAGGCGCGCGATGCACGCGCCGGCGGCGTCCGGGGGGAGCGCGATCCTGCCCTGCAGGTGCGCGAGCCCGAGCGCCGCGTCGCCGGTGGAGCCCGAGAGCCAGACGTCGTCGCCCGCCTGCGCGGCGTCGCGGCGCAGCGCGTACCCGGCCGGCAGCGTGCCGAGCGCCGTGATCGTGATCGAGCGCGGACCGCGCGTCGTGTCGCCGCCGATGAGCTCCATCCCCTGCATCCCGGCGAGCGCGTACATCCCGGCGGCGAAGGCCTCGATCCACGGCTCGTCCACCGCCGGCAGCGTGAGCGCGAGCAGGAACCAGCGCGGGTCGGCGCCCATCGCGGCCAGGTCGGACAGGTTGACCGCGAGCGCCTTGTGCCCGAGGCGCCGCGGCTCGGCTCCGGGCGGGAAGTGCGTGCCCTCGGCGAGCGTGTCGGTCGTGAGCGCAAGGACGAGGCCCGCCGGCGGACGCACGAGCGCGCAGTCGTCGCCCACCCCGAGCGCGGCGGTGCGCGCCGGGCGGGCGAAGTGCCGCGCGATCAGCTCGAACTCGGACAGCACGCCGGCCGCCCTAGGTGCGCTGCCGCTCCGCCGGACGCAGCCGCGGCGCGAGCCGGTCGAGCACGCCGTTCACGTACTTGTACCCGTCGGTGCCGCCGAACTCCTTCGCGAGCTCGATCGCCTCGTTGATGACCACGCGATAGGGCACCTCCGGCGCGTGCTTGAGCTCCCAGGCGGCGAGCAGCAGGATGCCGCGCTCGACCGGCGAGAGCTGCGCGATGGCGCGGTCGAGCGCGGGCGCGAGCTCGCGCTCCAGCTCGCCGGCCGCGGCGATGGTGCCGCCGAGGAGCTGCGCGAAGTACTCGCCGTCGGCGCGCGCGAAGTGCTCGTCGGCCGCGAGGTGCGCGCGGATGTCGCTCGCGGCGTTGCCCGCGACCTGCCACTGGTAGAGCCCCTGCAGCGCGTACTCGCGCGCGCGGCGCCGCGCCGATTTCATGGCCGCGCCTACTTGTGCAGCCGCTCGATGGCGCGCAGGGCGTTCGCCATCTCCACCGCGACCTCGGCGCAGTCGCGCCCCTTGACCGGCGCGCGCGCCGCGGCCTGCTCGTCGGTGTCGGTGGTGAGGATGCCGTTGGCGACCGGCACGCCCGCGTCGAGCTGGACCTGGGCGACGCCCGCCGCCGATTCGTTCGACACGATCTCGAAGTGGAAGGTCTCGCCCCGGATCACCGCGCCGAGCGCGATCAGCGCATCGTAGCGGCCGGTGCCGGCGAGCTTCTGCAGCGCGAGCGGCACTTCGAGCGCGCCCGGAACGCTGAGCACCGTGACGTCGCGCTCGTGCACGCCGAGCTCCCCCAGGCGCGCGAGGCAGGCCGCGAGCGACGCGCGCCCGATCTCCTCGTTGAACCGGCTGCGCACGACCGCCACGCGCAGCCCGGCGCCGTCGAGGCTCGACTTGAGCTCGCTCATCGCGCGCCCGACCGGACCGGGCTCTCGTAGCCGGTGATCTCCAGCTCCCAGCCGGCCATGCTGGGCATCTTGCGCGGCGCGGCGAGCACGCGCATGCGGCCGACCTTGAGCTCGCGCAGGATCTGGGCGCCGATGCCGTAGGTGAGGAGGCTCGCGCGCGACGGCGTCGGCGGCCGGGCCGGCTCGGCGACGCGCTCGATCAGCTGGCCCGCGCTCTCCGAGCAGTTGAGCAGCACGAGCACGCCGCGGCCCTCGGCGGCGATGCGCGCGAGCGCCTCGCCGACCGACCACGAGTGCGTGCCGGTGCCGGCGTCGAGGAGATCGAGGACGCTGAGCGGCTCGTGCACCCGCACGACCGTCTCGGCCTCCGGATCGATCTCGCCGCGCACGAGCGCGAGGTGGGCCGCGTTCGAGAGCTTCTCGACGAAAGCGACCAGGCGGAAGGGGCCGTGCGCGGTCTCGATCGTGCGCTCGGTCACGCGCTTGACGAGCGACTCGGTGCGGCTGCGGAAGTGGATGAGGTCGGCGATGGTGCCGAGCTTGAGGCCGTGCGCGCGCCCGAACTCGACCAGATCGGGCAGGCGCGCCATCGTGCCGTCGTCCTTCATGATCTCGCACAGCACCGCGGCCGGGTACAGGCCCGCGAGCTGCGCGAGGTCGCAGCAGGCCTCGGTGTGCCCGGCGCGCGCGAGGACCCCGCCCGCCTGCGCGATCAGCGGAAAGACGTGGCCGGGCTGCACGATGTCGTCGGCCTTCGCCGTCGGGGCGGCCGCCACGCGGATGGTGTGCGCGCGGTCGGCGGCGGAGATGCCGGTGGTCACGCCGCTCGCGGCCTCGATCGACACGGTGAAGTTGGTGCCGTGCACCGAGCGGTTGGCGGCCACCATCGGGGCGAGGTTGAGCCGCCGCGCGTGCGCCTCGGTGATCGGCATGCAGACGAGGCCGCGGCCGTGCTTCGCCATGAAGTTGACCTTCTCCGCCGTGACGTGCTCGGCGGCGAAGACGAGATCGCCCTCGTTCTCGCGGTCCTCGTCGTCGACCAGGATCACCATCCGGCCGGCGCGGAGCTCCGCGATGATCTCGGGGACGGGGGCGACGCTCATGACGCGCGCATTCTACCAGCGCTCACCCGGCTCACTATATATGGCGCGCCGCGCGCGGGCGGACCGCCCTCGTCCCCGCGCCGGGTGCCCCGGCGCGTCGGACACCTGACTCGCAAGGGCACGCGTCGCGACATCGTCATGCCCGACAGGCGCAGCATTGCACGTCCGCCGCGCCGCGTAAGCGGGGTGGGCGTGAACTAGGGCACATTGCCCGGCCTCGGGAGCGGGTCTGGCCCGGCTGATGCTTGGGTGTCCCCCGACATCAGGGAGAACACGAAAATGGCCGCCGCAACCCGCGTCAAGGTCTTCACCGTCGCGCCGACGGAGCCCTACGGCTGGACGATCCGGCTCGAGTCCTCGGCGCAGGCGCCGCATTTCTTCGCCAACCGCGAGCTCGCGCTCAACTACGCGCGCCTGTGGGCCAAGGCCAACCGGCCGAGCATCCTGCAGCTGGTGGCACGCGACGGCGCGGTCACGCGCGAGTGGAGCTACATCACTTTCGATCCGCTGTACGCCTGAGGAGCGGCGCGTTCGGCGGCGTTCCGGCCGCTGACGCGCGTACCCGCGCTCCGTACGTCACAAACGAACAGGGTGCGGTCCGTCGCTTCGGTGAAATCGGGGCGCGGTCCGCGCCGGGAATTCGATGACGTTCGTAGTGCCCCCCGCAGGGGCGGGCACGGCGACAAGCATTCTGTTGTCGGTGAAGGGGTCACCAAGTGTTGGGATCGACAACCCCAGCGGCTCCGGGATACCGTACTCTTCTCCCGGGTCGCTATCTGGCAACGACTTAAGCGGATCTCCGCGTTTTCTCGTCCCCTCCAGGTAATAGCTCGCATCGCTCGCCACCAGCCCGAGGATCGACAGCGGATTACGACGGCGCACGATCATTGGCGTCCTCCCTCTCCGCATAGATTGACCACATAGACAGGCATTGGCCTAAATGAACTTCCAGACCCGAAGTGCATTTTCAGCGCTGCGCGACACCCATCGGGCGACACCGCGGTGTCACGCACTTGGCCCGGTGAGATCTTCTCGATCTCGCCTTCGCGCATGAGATAGACGCCATCCAACGCTGTAGCCAGCAACCAGCCCTTGGCAGTTGGGAGGGGCACGCGAACGCCATTCGACCACGGACCATAGGTGAGCTTGAGAGTGGTCGTCCTGCCATCAATGAAGACCTGTAGCACCGCCGTGGTTTTCGTGGCGCGATCGAAATGCGAAGACAGGAAGACGTGTGAACGTGTATACGCGGAGTAGCGCGGCGTTCCGAGGAACACGGGATTGATCGGCAGCTCGACCGGAGCGGCGTCAACATGCGGGTAGTAGCGGTGGGGCAGCGCGCCGCCCGGCGCGAGGCGGCGATCCTCTAGAAAGCCGCCCCCGGGGAGCGGGATCAGCCTCGCCGGAATGGTCCCTGGCGGCACCGCCCGGCAGCGGACGCGGGGCGGCGCCTTCGCATCGGAAGCAAGCGGCGTCTCCTTCATCGCCCCAAACGAGCCCTCCAGATACAGCCACTGATCGCCGCGTCGCGCGAAGTAGCTCAGTACACCATCGGTGTAGCAGACCCCGGATGCAGTGTCCTCGAGTTGCCGCAGGGAGCGATCTCGTTCGTCCCACAGATACAGGCCGTATCTCTTGGGCGGTACCAGCGATCCGTCCTTCTGTGGAATCTTGACGCCGACCGGATAGACATCGGCCTGGAAGAGCAGGCGATCGTCGTCGATCCAGTACATCCGCTCCTGCGGCCGCTCTTCCTTCAGGGTCTCGTCCACCAGCCGGAACTCGTACTTGGTGTCGTACGGCGCAGACAGACTCGAGGAGCTGGGAGGCACCGACGCGGGCTTCGTCGATGCACATGACATCAGCGTCGCGCAGGCGAGCACGACGGCCCCGCGCAACGCAGCGACCCGCACTTCTGCAGC
>JAGVSZ010000123.1 GCA_019137045.1 Betaproteobacteria bacterium | reverse complement strand
GCGCGCTCGCGCCGCCCCCGGGCGCCGCGCCCGAGGGCTGGCCGTGGCCGCTGCGCATCCACGCGCTCGGCGCGTTGCGCGTGCTGCGCGACGGCGCGCCGCTGCGCTTCGCCGCCAAGGCGCAGAAGAAGCCGCTCGAGCTCCTCAAGGCGCTGGTGGCGCTCGGCGGGGACGGCGTGGACGCCGCGCGGCTCGCCGCGATCCTGTGGCCCGACGCGGGCGGCGACGCCGCCAAGGTCTCGTTCGACAGCACGCTCTACCGGCTGCGCAAGCTGATCGGGCACGACGCGGCGCTGGTGCTGTTCGAGGGCAAGCTCGCGCTCGACCCGCGCCACTGCTGGGTGGACGTGAACGCGTTCGAGCGCGCCGCGCGCGCCGCGGACGCGATGGCGCAGGACGACGCGGCGACGCCCGAGCGCATCGCGGCGGCCGCGGCGCGGCTGCGCGATGCGTATCCGGGGCACTTTCTCGCCGGCGACGAGGACCAGGGCTGGCTCGCGCCGATGCGCGACCGCCTGCGCGCGAAGCTCGTGCGCACCGCGCTCGCGCTCGGGCGCCGCCTGCAGGCGGCCGGCCGCCTGCGCGAGGCGTGCGGCCTCTACGAGCGCACGCTCGAGCTCGACAACCTCGCCGAGGACCTGTACCGCCAGCTCATCGTCTGCCAGCGCGACCTCGGCGAGCGCGCGGCGGCGCTGCGCACCTACCGCCGCTGCCGCGAGCTCCTCTCGGTCGTGCTCGGGACCCGCCCCGCAGCCGAAACCGAGGCGGTCCGCCGCTCCCTCGACCCGCAGTAGATCGGTCAGTCGTCCGTCAGGTGGCCGCCGTCGGCGGCCGCCGCGCGCCGGTCGCGCGCGCGCCCGGCGGTCACCGGATCCTTGCCGCGCACGCCAGCAGCCATGCGGGTTTCCCGGCGAAAGCCCGCAGGCCGGGAGCGCGTTTGCGGATCGGTCAGGCATCCGCCAGCTCTCTCCCGGCAGAGTGCGCGGCATCGACACGTGGCCGGGAGCAGGCGCATGACCTTCTTGGACCCGCTTCCGCGGCTCCTCACCGCACGCCTCGCGCTGCGCGACCTGGCGCCGGAGGCCGCGCGCGGAGGCGGCGGAGAGGCGGCGAGCTTCGCGATCGTGCGGCTGGCCGACGGTGCGTTCGTCGGCGCGATCGGCCTCGCGTTCGAGCCGCCGCTCGCCGTCGCGCAGCTCTGGTGCCGGATCGAACAGGACTGGCGCGGCCGCGGCTACGCCACGGAGGCGGCGGGAGCGGTCGTGGCGCACGGTTTCGAGACGCTCGACCTCGAGCGCATCTGGGCGCCGCGGCTGCGCGCCGACGAGGCCGCCGCGCGCGTCTTCGAGCGCATCGGGCTCGTGCACGAGGGGAGCCGGTTCGTGCCGGAGCCGGGCGCCGTCGCGCGGATCGAGCAGCACGGCTGCCTGCGCTGGGAGTACTTCGCGCGCGTCGCACAGTGCGGGCACGCGGGCGCCGCGCCGCGCGACGCGGGTGGGCGGATTGCACAACAAGCGCGCGTGTGGAGCGCATCCGACCCGCACGCCGCGCCGTAGGGACGAGTTCGACTGCAGACCACGAAGGAGGAACGAGCGATGTTGAGCATGGCCATCTCGTCGAGCACCGGCGTCTTCGACGCGAAGACGCTCGCTGCGGCGAGCGCAATCAGCGTCCGGCACGCAGAGCCCGCGGACAGCGACGGACTGCACGCGATATTCACCGACCCGGACGTGCTGAACTGGCTGCTGGAGGTGCCGTACCTGCCCGCCGCGTACACGCGCAAGCAGGTCGAGGATGCGGCGAGCGGCCGCCACATGCTGGTCGCGTGCGGCGGCGGGCGCATCGTCGGTGCGCTCGGCCTGGGCAGCTACCCCGCGCCGCGGCTGCGCCACGTCGGGCGCGTCGGCCCGATCGCCGTTTCGCGCGCGGCGCAGGGGCTCGGCGTGGGCTCGGCGCTCATGCGCGCCGCGGTCGACCTCGCCGACAACTGGCTCAACCTCGTGCGCCTCGAGCTGATGGTGTTCGCTTCGAACGAGGCCGCGATCTCCCTCTACCGCAAGCACGGCTTCGAGGTCGAGGGCACCGCGCGCGCGTTCGGCTTCCAGGCCGGCCACTACGCGGACGTCCACACGATGGCCCGGGTGCGGATCCCGGTCCGCTGAACGCAACGACAGGAAAAAGGTGATCACCATGACGCTGACCGACCGCCGACTGACCCCCGTCTCCACCACCCGGCGCGACGCGATCGACGCCTGCGACGACGCGATCGAGCTCTTCCACGGCTTCTACGGCAATCCGATCGAGGCGCTCGAGCGGGCGATCGCCCTCGAGCCCGACGCGGTCCTGCCGCGCGTCGCAAGAGCCGGGATCCTGCTTACCACGAGCGAGAAGGCGCACGAGAGCGCCGCGGCGGCCGAGATCGACGCGATCGGCGCGCGCGGGAACGAGCGCGAGCGCGGCCACGTCGCGGCGTGCCGCGCCTGGCTCGAGCGCGACTGGCGCCGCGCCGTGCGGCTGTGGGGCGACGTCCTGCTCGACTACCCGCGCGACAGCCTCGCGCTCCAGCTCGCGCACATCGGCGATTTCTACCTCGGGCAGTCGCAGATGCTGCGCGACCGCGTCGCGCGCGTGCTGCCGTACTGGCGCGAGTCGACGCCGGGCTTCAACTTCGTGCTCGGCATGCACGCGTTCGGGCTGGAGGAGTGCGGCGACTACGCGCGCGCCGAGCAGGCCGGGCGCCACGCGCTCGAGCTGAACGCCCGCGACCCCTGGGCGGTGCACGCGGTGGCGCACGTGATGGAGATGCAGGGCCGCCTGCCGGAGGGCATTCAGTGGCTCGAGTCGCGCGCGGCCGACTGGGCGCCGGACAACGGCTTCTCGTACCACAACTGGTGGCACCTGGCGCTCTACCACCTCGACCTCGGCGAGCACGCCAAGGTGCTCGAGCTCTATGACGCGCGCATCAGGCCGTCGGGATCGAAGGTGATCCTCGAGATGATCGACGCCACCGCGATGCTCTGGCGCCTGCACCTGCGGGGCGTGGACGTCGGGAACCGCTGGGGCGAGCTCGCCGACGCCTGGGAGCCGCTCGCCGCCGACGCGCACTACGCGTTCAACGACGCGCACGCGATGATGGCCTTCGTCGCCGCCGGACGCGAGGCCGCCGCGCACACGGTGCTCGCGGGCCTGCGCGCGAGCGCCGACCACGGCGTCGGCACCCATGCCGCCATGGCGCGCGAGGTGGGGCTGCCGGTCGGCGTGGCGCTCGCCGCGTTCGGCCGCGGCGACTGGGACGTCGTGATCGAGATGCTGCGGCCGGTGCGGCTGGTGGCGCACCGCTTCGGCGGCAGCCACGCGCAGCGCGACATCCTCTCGCTCACCCTGATCGAGGCGGCGCTGCGTGGCGGCCGGGCGAAGCTCGCGCGTGCGCTCGCGGCCGAGCGCACGCAGGTCAAGCCGTCGAACCCGTTCAACTGGCGCCTGACCGCCCGCGCGCAGTCGCTGCTCGGCGAGCAGACCGGCGCGAAGCACGCGCAGGCGTGGTCGCGGACGTTGGTGACGGCGGCCGAGTCGCGGATCGGCGGGAGCGCGACGCTGTCGGCGTAGGAAAGAACGAGGGGCCGGCGGACGCCGGCCCCTCGTCGCGTTGCTCTCGCTACGCTGCTTCCTTCACTGCCGGCAGCCCGGCGAGCGCCATCGAATCGCCGGAACGAGGGGGCGATGCCCCCTTGTGATCCCCCAAGTCAGCGGCGCTCGCCCGTCAAGCCGCTTCCTTCACTGCCGGCAGCCCGGCGAGCGCCATCGCGAGCTCCTTCTCGTCGTAGTCCTGGTCCTTCAGCTTGCCGGCGAAGTAGTCCATGTAGGCCTGCATGTCGAAGTGCCCGTGCCCGCACAGGTTGAAGAGGATCGCGCGCGATTTCCCCTCGGCCTTGCACTTGAGCGCCTCGTCGATCGCGCCCTTCACCGCGTGGTTCGCCTCCGGCGCGGGCAGGATCCCCTCGGCGCGCGCGAACTGCACACCCGCGTCGAAGCACTTCGTCTGGTGGTAGGCGACCGCCTCGATGAGGCCGAGGTCCTTGACGTGGCTCACCAGCGGCGCCATGCCGTGGTAGCGCAGCCCGCCGGCGTGGAACCCCGGCGGGGTGAACACCGAGCCGAGCGTGTGCATCTTCACGAGCGGCGTGAGGTGCGCGGTGTCGCCGAAGTCGTAGGCGAACCTGCCGCGCGTGAGGCTCGGGCAGGCGGCCGGCTCGACCGCGACGATGCGCACTTGCTTCCCGCCGCGCAGCTGCGCGCCGAGGAAGGGGAAGGCGATGCCGGCGAAGTTCGACCCGCCGCCGGTGCAGCCGACGATCACGTCGGGGTAGTCGTTCGCCATCTCGAGCTGCGCCATCGCCTCCTGGCCGACCACCGTCTGGTGCAGCAGCACGTGGTTCAGCACCGAGCCGAGCGCGTACTTGGTGTCGTCGCGCTGCGCGGCGATCTCCACCGCCTCGGAGATCGCGATGCCGAGCGAGCCGGGGTGGTCCTTGCGCTTCTCCAGGATCGCGCGCCCCGACTGCGTCTCGGGCGAGGGCGACGGGATGCACTTCGCGCCGTAGGTCTCCATCAGCGCGCGGCGGTAGGGCTTCTGGTCGTAGGAGACGCGCACCATGAAGACCTGCACGTCGATGCCGAACAGCGCCCCGGCGAAGGCGAGCGAGCTGCCCCACTGGCCCGCGCCGGTCTCGGTCGTGAGCTTCGAGATGCCGGCCTGCTTGTTGTAGAACGCCTGCGCGACCGCGGTGTTCGGCTTGTGGCTGCCGGCGGGCGACACGCCCTCGTACTTGTAGTAGATGCGCGCCGGGGTCTGCAGCGCCTTCTCCAGCCGCCGCGCGCGGTAGAGCGGCGACGGGCGCCACTGGCGATACACCTCGCGCACCGGCTCGGGGATCGGCACCTCGCGCTCCTGCGTCACCTCCTGCACGATCAGCTCCATCGGGAAGAGCGGCGCGAGGTCGTCGGGCCCGAGCGGCTTGAGCGTGCCCGGATGCAGCACCGGCGCGAGCGGCTTCGGCAGGTCGGCCTGGATGTTGTACCAGTGCTTCGGGATGCGCGTTTCGTCGAGGACGTACTTGACCGGGTCGGACATGGGCTCCTCCTTCGGGACGTGATTGTCGTGGCGAGCCGGCCGGCTCGCGGGCGCCGCGCAAGTCTAGCGCCGCGCAGGATCCGGCGCAGCGGCGCCGAATTGATCCCGCTCACGAAAGCGCGCGGTGGCGGAACGGCGCCGGACGCGCCGCGGCGCAGGCGGGGGTCAGCGTCCCGGCAGCGGGGGCTCCGCCGCGAGCGCGAGGCGCACGAGCTCGGCCACGTTGCGCGCGCCGAGCTTCGACATGATGCGGGTCTTGTGCACTTCCACCGTGCGTGCGCTGATGCCGAGCTTCTTCCCGATCTCCTTCGCGTGCAACCCCTGCGCCGCGGCGGCGAGGACTTCGCGTTCGCGCCCCGTCAGCCGCTCGAGCCGGCGGGCGTCGGCCGCGCGCCGCAGCCGCCGGCTCTCCTTGGAGAAGGCGCTCTGGATCGCCGCCTGCAGCTGGGCGTTCTCGTACGGCTTTTCGAGGAAGTCGACCGCATCGGCGCGGAACGCCGCGCGCGCCGCCGGCACGTCGCCATGCGCGGTGATGATGACGACGGGCAGACTGCTGCCGCGGCGGGCGAGCTCGGTCTGGAGCTCCACGCCGCTCGCGCCGGGCAGCCTGAGGTCGGCCACTACGCACCCCGACCAGTCCTCGCGCCAGGCGGCCAGGAACGCCTCCGCGTCGGCGAACGAGGCGGTGCGGTAGCCGGCGATCCCGAGCATCAGCGCGAGCGAGTCGCGCACCGCGGGGTCGTCGTCGACGACGAAGACGGTCAGTGGTTCGGGATGCATGGCAGAACGAGGTGGAACTCGCCGTGCGCGGCCGCCCGGGCCTCGAGCGAGCCGCCGTGCGCCTCGGCGATGGCGCGGCTGATGGCGAGCCCGAGCCCCATGCCGCTCGCCTTGCCGGACACGAAGGGCTCGAAGACGCGCTCGCGCATCTGCGTGGAGAGGCCCGGGCCGCTGTCGGTGAAGACGACGCACAGGCTGTCGGCGTCGTGCCGGCGCACCCGCACGTCGATGCGCCGGGTGCGCTCGTCGCAGTCGCTCATCGCATCGCGCGCGTTGACCATGAGATTGCGCACGACGACCTCGATCTGCAAGGGGTCGACATAGAGGGCGGGCAGCTCGTCCTCCTGGCGCGCGGTGAGGATCCGGGTCTGCGCGCCGAGCACCTGCTGGCCGATGCGGTGAACGGTCGCGAGCAGCTCTGCGGTCGAGAGCGGCGCGAGGTGCGTGGTGCCGCTGCGGAAGAAGTCGCGCAGCCGCCTCACCACCTCGGCGGCGCGCCAGGACTCCCTGAGCATCCTGCGGACGATGTCCGCGAGCGCGGGATCCGCGGTGCCCCCGCGATCGATCAGCATCAGCGCCGACTCGCCGTAGTTCGAGAGCGCGGTGAGCGGCTGGTTCACCTCGTGCGCGATCGCGCCCGCCATCTCGCCGGCGGCCGCCAGCCGCAGCGACTGGCGCAGGCCCTCCGCCGCCCGCTCGCGCTCGTCGACCATCATGCCGAGGTAGAGGGCGGTGAGCGTGAACGTCGCGACCAGCGCGTGCAGCTCCAGCACCGGCAGCACCGGGCCTTCTCCGCTGCGGATGCCGATCACCACCCCGATCTGCACCAGCGCCGTGGCGACGACCGCGCCGTTCATCCCGTCGCGCGTGGCGATCCAGATGAGCGGGACGAACAGCAGGTAGAAGAGGCGCGCCGGGTCGCCGCTCAGGCCGTGAAAGACGAGCCACATGGTGGCCACCAGGACCCCGGCCTGCAGGAGCGACTCCGGGCGGCGCGCGAGCGCGAGCAGCCCGGCGCGACGCACCGGGTCGGCGGCCGCGAGCAGCAGCGGGGCGGTGATCAGGATGCCCACCGCGTCGCCGATCCAGAAGCGCAGCAGCGCCTCCGCGACCGGCGTCGCGCCGAGGAGGTTGGAGGCGTTCAGCAGGCCGACGAAGGCGGTGCCGAAGATCGCGGTTCCGGCGACCACCACCGCGGCGAGCAGCGTGAGCTGGCGCGTGGAGCGCAGGGCCCGCTCGGGCAGGAACTCGCGCAGAACGAAGGCCATCGCCGCGAAGCCGCCGGTGATCGTGAACGAGGTGAGCGTCCCGATGAGATAGCCCCCGGGCATGCCCCGGACGATCGCCTCGGCGAGCAGGACGGTGGCGAGCACCATGGGAGCGTGATGCAGGCCGCCGAGCATCAGCCACACGACGGCGAGCCCGTGCTGCGGATTCCACGGCGTGATGTTGAACGGTCCGATCGGGTCGATGTAGCTCGCCCAGTCGAGCGCGACGTAGCAGGGCGCGAAGACGAGTGAGTCGCGGATGTAGCGCAGGGCGGGCATAAGCAGTTTCCCGTACGCGCTTTCCGGTCTGTGCGCGCGCGGGCAGCGCAAATATTCTGCACCAGCATGCGCGCGCAGGCCAACCGTCACATCGCAGAGGCGCTCGATCCCGGCATCTGGTCGGACTGGTTCGCGCAGCTCGACCGCGGATTCGTCTTCCTCCTCGTGCTGCCGTTCGTCGTCGCGGTGGTCGGACTCTGGGCCGCATACCGTGACGAGGACGACGACCGGGACGGAGACTGACCGTGCGGCTCGCCGCGCTCGCCGCCGCGCTGTTCGCGTTCTGGCTGCTCCTCTCGGGCATCTTCACGCCGTTCCTGGTGCTCTCCGGTCTCGCTGCGGCGGTCGGGGTCGCGGCGCTCGCCTGGCGCATGGAGGTCGTCGACCGCGAAGGTCACCCGATCCATCTGATGCCCGGCGCGCTCGCCTACTGGCCGTGGCTCGTCAAGGAGATCGTCAAGTCCGGCTGGCAGGTCGCGCGCATCGTCCTCGACCCGCGCCTGCCGATCAGCCCGACGCTCGTGCGTTTCAGCCCGTCGCAGAGCACGGTGGTCGGGCTCGTGACGCACGCGAACTCGATCACGCTCACGCCGGGGACGCTCACGATCGAGGCGGAGCGCGAGGCGTTCCTGGTGCACGCCCTGACGCGCGGCGGCGCTGCCGGCCTCGCCGGCAGCGAGATGGACCGGCGCGTGACCCGGCTGGAGGGCGGGCCGTGATGTTCGCCGCCGCCGCCGCGGGGCTGCTCGCCACGCTTGCCCTGCTGCTCGCTCGCGCCGTTCTCGGGCCCACGGTGTTCGACCGGCTGCTTGCGGCGAACGCGACCGGCACCGTCGCGGTGCTGCTGCTCGCGGTGTTCGGCTTTCTCACCGGGCGGCCGGACTTCCTCGACCTCGCGCTCGTCTACGCGATGCTCAACGTCGTGGGAACGATCGCCGTGCTCAAGTTCTTCCGGTACGGGAGCCTCGCCGAATGAGCGCCGCGCTCGGGTTCGCCAGCTGGGCGCTGCTCGTCGCCGGCGCCGGCGCGTGCCTGGTGGGCGCGCTCGGCACGCTGCGCATGCCCGACTTCTATACGCGCGCGCACGCGGCCAGCCTGGTCGACACGCTCGGCGCCGGGTTCGTGCTGCTCGGGCTCGCGCTGCAGGCGGGCTGGGGGCTGGTGGCGGCGAAGCTCGCGCTGGTCGGGCTGCTCATCTTCTTCACCAGCCCGGCCGCCGCGCACGCGCTGGCGCGCGCGGCGCTCGGGCGCGGCCTGCAACCGCTGCTCTTCGGGGAGGACGCGCCATCGAAGCGCTGATCGTCTACGTGCTGCTCGCGATCATGGCGGTCACGGTCCTCGCCATGGTGCTCCAGCGCAACCTCTTCAGCGTCGTCGTGCTGTTCTCGATCTACAGCTTCCTCATGGCGACGGTGCTGGTGGCGCTCGACGCGGTCGACGTCGCGATGACCGAGGCGGCGGTGGGCGCGGGGGTGTCCACCGTGCTGCTGCTCGGGGCGCTCCACCTGACCGGGGGCACCGAGGCGAAACGGCTCGAGCGGCCGCTCGTCCCGCTCGCGCTCGCGGTCGCGGTGGGCGCGGTGCTCGCCTACGGCTCGCTCGGGCTGCCCTCGTTCTCGGACCCGCTGGCGCCCATCCACACCCACGTGGCGCCGCGCTACCTGGGCGCGAGCGTCGAGGAGACCGGGGTGCCGAACGTCGTCTCCGCCGTGCTCGCGAGTTACCGCGGCTACGACACGCTGGGCGAGACGATCGTGGTGTTCACCGCGGGAGCGGGCGTGATCGCGCTGCTGCGGCGCCGGAGGAAGGGCAGGTGAAGGACGACATCATCCTGCGCGTCGTCGCCAAGCTGCTGACGCCGTTCATGCTGCTGTTCGCCCTGTACGTGCAGTTCCACGCCGACTTCGGCCCCGGCGGCGGCTTCCAGGCCGGCGTCATCGCGGCCGCCGCGGTCGTCTTCTACGCCCTGGTCTTCGGCCTGCGCGCGGGACTGCGGCTCGTGCCCGAGGCGGTGGCGGAGCGGATGCTCGCCGCCGGCGCGCTCCTCTACGCCGGGGTCGGGCTGGCCGGGATCGCGCTGGGCGGCAACTACCTCGACTACTTCGTGCTCGACGCCGATGCGGTGCACGGGCAGCACCGCGGCATCTTCTGGGTCGAGGTGGGGGTGCTGTTCACCGTCTCGGGGGTCATGCTGAAGCTCTTCTACATGTTCGCCGGACGCGGCGGCACAAGGGATGAACGAGGGGGCGAATGAGCGCGGTCGCCGCCCACTTCAGCTACTGGGTCACGCTGTTCCTGATGATCGCCGGCCTGTACATCCTGATCGCGCGCGGCAACCTGATGAAGAAGCTGATCGGGCTGGGGGTGTTCCAGACCTCGGTCTACCTCCTCTACATCGCGCCGGGCAAGCTCGTGGGGGGCACCGCGCCGATCGTCGCCGCGGGCTTCACGACCTACTCGAATCCGCTGCCGCACGTGCTCATCCTCACCGCGATCGTCGTCGGCGTCGCCACGCTCGCGCTCGGGCTGGCGATCACGGTTCGCATCCGGGAGGCGTACGGCACCATCGAAGAGGACGAGATCCTCGAGCGCGACCGCACCGGTGAGCGCTGATGGTCGAGCATCTGCCCGCGTTGCAGGTGGTGCTGCCGCTCGTCGCCGCGCCGCTCATCGTGCTCGCGCGCAGCCCGCGCTTCGCCTGGCTCGCGACCACGGCGGTGAGCTACGCCTGCCTGGTCATCGCCGCGCTGCTCGCCACGCGCGTGGCGACGCTCGGCGCGTTCTCGTACGCGCTCGGGAGCTGGGCGCCGCCATGGGGGATCGAGTACCGGGTGGACGCGCTGAGCGCGTTCGTGCTGGTGGCGGTCGCGCTCACCGCGTCGTTCGTCGCGCCCTACGCCCGGCGCAGCATCGCCGCGGAGCTCGACGCCGACCGGCAGTACCTGATGTACGCGATGTACTGCCTGTGCCTCGCCGGGTTGCTCGGCATCACCGTCACCGGCGACGCCTTCAACCTGTTCGTCTTCCTCGAGATCTCCTCGCTCGCGTCGTACGTGCTGATCGCGCTCGGCCGGCGGCGCCAGGCGCTGGTGGCCGCCTTCCAGTACATGCTCATGGGCACGGTGGGGGCGACGTTCTACGTCATCGGCGTGGGGCTGCTCTACCTCGTGACCGGCACGCTCAACCTCGCCGACCTCGCCGAGCGGCTGCGCGGCGTCGAGGACCTGCGCCCGGTGCTCGCGGCGCTGGCGTTCATCACCGTCGGCATCGGCCTGAAGCTGGCGCTGTTCCCGCTGCACCAGTGGCTGCCGAACGCGTACGCGTACGCGCCATCGATGGCCACCGCGTTCCTCGCCGCCACCGCGACCAAGGTGTCGGTGTACGTGCTGCTGCGCTTCTACTTCACCGTGTTCGACCCGGCGGCGCTGTTCGACCGCCTGCCGACGCGCGAGACCTTCCTCGCGCTCTCGGTCGCCGCGATGATCCTCGCTTCGCTGGTGGCGGTGTTCGAGCGCGAAGTGAAGCGCCTCTTCGCCTGGTCGAGCGTGGCGCAGATCGGCTACATCACGCTCGGCATCGGGCTCGAGAACCACGCCGGCCTCACCGGCTCGATCGCCCACCTGCTCAACCACGGCGTCACCAAGGGGGCGATCTTCCTGCTGCTCGGCGGCGTCGCGCTGCGCAGCGGCGCCGCGTCGATCAGCGTCGGTAGCCTCGCGGGGCTGGGTCGGCGCATGCCGCTCACGGCGTTCGGCCTGGTGATCGCCGGCCTGAGCCTCATCGGCGTGCCCGGCACGGCCGGATTCGTCACCAAGTGGTTCCTCATCCTGGGCGCGATCGAGCGCGAAGCGTGGTGGGTGGTGGGCGCGATCCTGGCGAGCTCCCTGATCGCGGTCGCCTACGTCTGGCGGCTGGTGGAGGCCGCCTATCTGCGCGCCGGGCAGGGGACGCGGCGGGAGGCGCCGGCCGGGATGCTCGCCGCCGGCCTCGCGATGGCGGGGTTGTGCGTGTACTTCGGTTTCTTCACGTCGATCAACGTCGCCGGGGCGAGCGACGCGGCGTCGTTCCTCCTGCGCGGCGCACGATGATGCTCGCGCTCTCGATCCTGATCCCGGCCGCGGCCGCGGCGCTGATCGCCGCCTGCCACCGCCGGCCGAACCTGCGCGAGGCGGTCTCGCTCGCCGCCGCCGCCGGACTGTTCGCCTGCGTGGCGTCGCTCGGGGGCGACGTGCTGCGCGGCGCGCGACCGTCGCTCGCGGCGGGCGAGATCCTGCCCGGCTTCGCGCTCGCCTTCGAGCTCGAGCCGCTCGGGTGCCTGTTCGCGCTGGTCGCCTCCGGGCTGTGGTTCGTGAGCGGCGTGTACTCGATCGGCTACATGCGCGGCAACGACGAGCGCCACCAGACGCGCTTCTACGTCTGCTTCGCGCTCGCCATCGCCGGCGCGATCGGCGTCGCGCTGGCCGGCAACCTGCTCACCCTGTATCTCTTCTACGAGTTCCTCACGTTCGTCACCTACCCGCTGGTCACGCACCACGGCGACGAGCCCGCTCGCCGCGGCGGGCGCACCTACCTCGCGTTGCTCCTCGTGTCCTCGATGCTGTTCCTGCTGCCGGCGATGGCGATCACCTGGTGGATCGGCGGTTCGCTCGACTTCGCGCCGGGCGGGATCCTCGCGGGCAAGCTCTCGGGCCCCGCCGCGGCCGGCCTCGCCGCGCTCTACGCGTTCGGCATCGGCAAGGCGGCGCTCATGCCGCTGCACCGCTGGCTGCCGGCGGCCATGGTCGCGCCGACGCCGGTCTCGGCGCTGCTGCACGCGGTGGCGGTGGTGAAGGCGGGCGTGTTCTCGATCGTCAAGGTGGTGGTGTACGTCTTCGGCATCGGCTTCGGCGCGGAGGCGTTCGCCTGGCTGCCGTGGGTGGCCGGCTTCACGATCATCGCGGCCTCGATCGTCGCGCTGCGCGCCGACAACCTGAAGCGCCGCCTCGCGTACTCGACGGTGAGCCAGCTCGCCTACGTGGTGCTGGCCGCAGCGATCCTCACGCCGCTGTCGATCGTGGGCGCGGCGCTGCACATCGCGGCGCACGCGCTGGGCAAGATCACGCTGTTCTTCGCGGCGGGGGCGATCTACACCGCGGCGCACAAGACCGAGGTGAGCCAGCTCGACGGGCTCGGGCGGCGCATGCCCTGGACCTTCGCCGCCTTCGCCATCGGCGCGCTCTCGATGATCGGGCTGCCGCCGGCGGCCGGCTTCGTGAGCAAGTGGTTCATGGTCTCCGGTGCGCTCGCCGCGCAGCACTGGTTCGCGCTCGCGGTGCTCGTGGCGAGCACGCTGCTCAACGCGGGTTACTTCCTGCCGATCGTCTATCGCGCCTTCTTCGTGCCGGCGCTGCCCGACGACGCCCGCCACGGCGAGGCGCCGTGGCCGATGGTGGCGGCGCTCGTGGCCACCGCGGCGCTCACCGTCGCGATGTTCGTCTGGGCCGACGTGCCGCTCGCGCTCGCGCGGAGGCTGGCATGAGCGACCACTGGCTCGTCCGGCCGCGCGCCATCCGGCGCCTCTGGGAGCTGTTCATCGCGGTGCTCGCGCTCACGGTGGTGGCCGGGCTCGCGATCGAGGCGCACCCGCACTTCGCGGTGGAGCGCCTGTTCGGCTTCAGCGCGCTCTACGGCTTCCTCGCCTGCGCCGTCCTCATCCTCGTCGCGCGGGGCGTCGGCCTCCTGCTGAAGCGCCCCGACACCTACTACGACGATGACGCTCGCTAGCCATCCCGGCCTGTGGCTCATCGCCGCGGCGGCGCTGCTCGCGGTTCTGAGGGGCCGGTCGCGCGCGGTGGTCGCGCTCGCGGCGCCGCTCGTCGCGCTCACGCTGGCCTGGCGGCTGGAGGCGGGCGTGCACCTGCGCGCCGGCTTCCTCGGCATGGAGCTCGCGCCGTTCGCCGCCGACGCCCTGTCGCGGCTCTTCGCCGTGATCTTCTCGCTCATGGCGTTCGCCGGGGCGCTGTTCGCGCTCAACCAGCCGCGTCGCCTGGAGCTGGCGGCCGCGTTCCTCTACGCCGGCGCGGCGATCGGCGTGACGCTCGCCGGCGACCTCGTCACCGTGTTCGTGTGCTGGGAGGTGATGGCGATCGGCTCGACGCTCGTCCTGTGGAGCGCGGCCACGCCGGCCGCCTACCGCGCGAGCATGCGCTACCTGATGGTGCACCTCTGCGGCGGGATGCTGCTCTTCATCGGCGTCGCGGCGCACGTCCTGCAGACCGGCACGACCGCGTTTCAGCCGATGGCGCTCGACGGTCCGGCGCACGCGCTGATCCTGGCCGCGTTCCTGGTCAACGCCGGCGCCTGGCCGCTCTCGGCCTGGCTGCCGGATGCCTACCCGGAAGCGTCCTGGAGCGGCATGGTGTTCCTGTCGGCGTTCACCACCAAGACGGCGGTGTACGTCCTGCTGCGGGGCTTCCCCGGCACCGAGCCCCTGATCTACGTCGGGCTCGCCATGGTGTTCTACGGAATCGTCTACGCGCTGCTCGAGAACGACATGCGGCGCATCCTCGCCTACAGCATCGTGAACCAGGTCGGGTTCATGGTGACCGGGATCGGCATCGGAACCGAGATGGCGCTGAACGGCGCGGCCGCGCACGCGTTCACGCACATCCTCTACAAGGCGCTGCTGCTGATGTCCGCGGGCGCGGTGCTCTACGCCACCGGAAGGCGCAAGTGCACCGAGCTCGGCGGGCTCTTCCGCACCATGCCGCTCACCGCCGCGTGCGGCATCGTCGGCGCGCTCGCGATCTCGTCGTTCCCGCTCACGTCCGGTTTCGTCAGCAAGTCGATGATCGCGCAGGCGGCCGGCGACGAGCACCTGTTCGTCGTCTGGCTGCTGCTCGCCGCGGCGTCGGCTGGCGTCTTCCTGCACGCCGGCATCAAGTTCCCCTGGTTCGTGTTCTTCCAGAAGGACTCGGGGTTGCGGCCGCCCGATCCGGGGTGGAACATGCGCGCGGCGATGGTCCTCCTCGCGGCGTTCTGCATCGGCCTGGGCATCTGGTACGAGCCGCTGTACGGCCTGCTGCCCTACCCTGTGGACTACGCGCCGTATACCGGCTTCCACGTGGTGGCCCAGCTCCAGCTGCTGCTCTTCTCCGGGCTCGCGTTCTTCGTGATGCTCGGCTGGCTGCGGCGCACGCTCACGATCACGCTCGATACGGACTGGCTGTACCGGGCGCTCTTCCCGCGCGTCGTTGCGCTCTACGGCGCCGCGCTGGAGCGCGCGCTCGCCGCCGGGGGAGCGCGCGCAGCGCGGGCCGGCGAGCGGCTCGGCGCCTACTTCCGCCGGCTGTGCGGGCCGCAGGGCGCGCTCGCGCGCACCTGGCCCGCCGGGGCAATGGGGCTCGGCGTGATGGGAATGCTGCTCGCGCTGCTGCTCTCCTACTACCTCTTCTGACGGGATGGCGCGCGCGAAGCGCGGCGCACCGCGCGCGCCGCTCCCGTCCCGGCCCCGATCATTGCTCCAGCATCGAGCGCAACATCCAGGCGGTTTTCTCGTGCACCTGCATGCGCTGGGTCAGCAGGTCTGCGGTGGGCTCGTCGTTCGCGCGCTCGACCGCGGGAAAGATCGAGCGCGCGGTCTTGACCACCGCCTCCTGGCCCTTCACGAGCTGCGCGATCATCGCCTTGGCCGCGGGCACGCCCTCGGCCTCCTTGATCGACGAGAGCCCGGCATAGGCCTTGTACGAGCCGGGCGCCGGGTAGCCGAGCGCGCGGATGCGCTCGGCGATCGCGTCGACCGCGAGCGCGAGCTCGTTGTACTGCGTCTCGAACATGAGGTGCAGCGTGTTGAACAGCGGCCCGGTCACGTTCCAGTGGAAGTTGTGCGTCTTCAGGTACAGCGTGTAGGTGTCGGCGAGCAGGCGTGCGAGCCCGTCGGCGATCTCCTTGCGGTCCTTCGCCGGGATGCCGATGTCGATCTGGGGAGCGGTGCTCTTGTTCGCTTTCATGCGGGGTCTCCTTCGTTGCGAAATGGAACTCATCCGAGGATTGCGTCCAGGGCGATCATAGCCGCGGCACCCGCGAGGGCGCCGAACGCGGGGCGCGCGCCGGCGGCGGCCTCGTTCGCCGCAAGCCACTGTGCGAGCCCGGCGACGAGCTGCGCCGCGCCGATCGCAGCGGCGACGGCGCCCAGCGCGAGACGCGCACGCTGGGGACGCCAGGGCTTCAGCGCGCCGAGGCGGCGGGTGGCGTCGAGGACGGCGGCAGTCACGGCGGCACGGGTTCGTTCTTCCTTGCACCATACGGGAACCCGGCTCGTGTCGCCAGGTTTGCGTTCCTATGAGTGCAATCGGGTCGTGCTATCGCGCTTGCGCGCGCGGGAACGCCCGGAGTAACGTCGCGCAGCGCCGCCGAACGCCGAACGTGACCCGAATCCTCGTCCTCGCCGCAGCCTGCCTCGCCCTCGGCGTGCCGCCTGCGCACGCGCAGCTCGAGAGCCTGAACGAGCCGCCCGTCCTGCCCGGCAAGGACGTGCCGTGGGTGCCCACGCCCGACGCCGCCGTGGACCGGATGCTGGCGATGGCGCAGGTCGGCCCGCGCGATCTCGTGTACGACCTCGGCTCGGGCGACGGGAGGATCGCGATCATGGCGGCGAAGCGCTTCGGCGCGCGCGCGGTCGGCGTCGAGTACGACCCGAGCATGATCGAGGTGAGCCGCACGGCGGCGCGCCGGGAAGGCGTCGCCGACCGGGTGCGGTTCGTGCAGGGCGACCTCTTCGAGTTCGACTTCCGCGCGGCGACGGTGGTGACGCTCTATCTCCTCACCTCGATCAACGTCGAGCTGCGTCCGCGCATCCTCGCGCTGCGGCCCGGCACGCGCGTGGCGTCGCACATGTTCCGCATGGGCGACTGGCAACCCGACGAGTCGGCGCGCGTCGGCTCGAGCGACGTCTACCTGTGGATCGTGCCCGCGCGCGTGGCCGGAACCTGGGCGATGACGCGCACCCCGGCCGGCGCGGCCGAGCTCGTCCTCGCGCAGCAGTTCCAGCGCCTCTCCGGGTCGCTGCGCGTGGCGGGCGAGACGCTGCCGCTCGCGCAGGCGAGCCTGCGCGGCGACGAGATCCGGTTCGCGGTGACCGGCGCGGGCGGGGCGCGCCAGGCCTTCGTCGGGCGCGTCGCCGGCGACAGGATGGCGGGCGAGGGCGAGGCGCAGCCCTGGTCGGCGGTGCGCGTGCGCACGCGCTGAAGCGAGCGCGCACCGGGCCGCCGTCGGCGTTTCCCGTGCTGCGGTCATGACCGTGTCATTCCGCACGCGGTCGAGATTTCGACGGCGGGGCGCGTGACCTGCTGCACGGCCCGTCGGCCGTGCCGGCTCGCAGGCGCGGCGGTCATTCCCGAAGATGATCCCGTCGATCCGACAAGGGACCCCGCCATGCGAATCAGGGAAGCATTGTTCGTCGCTGCGCCGGCGCGCGCGCGCGCGCACGCGTACGACGTGCGCACCGGCAGCGGTGGTGCGGCTGGCGGCGCCCGCGGCCATCGCGCACGCTCGCGCCGGTAGCGGCGCCCCCCGGCAGTCGAACCCCGCCGCGCGCGCCCGCGCGATCGACTCGCAAGGTCAGAATGGATCCGGCCACGTCCGCGCTGCCGCCCGAGACCCGGCTGCTCGAGCTCGGCGACCGCCGCTGGGTCGCGTGCGTCGAGTGCGGCGATCCCGGGGGACACCCGGTCTTCGCCTTTCACGGGCTACCCGGCTCGCGCCTCCAGCAGCATCCCGACGCGGGCATCGCCGCGGCGCACGGCGCGCGCGTGATCCACGTCGACCGGCCGGGCTTCGGCCTGTCCACGCCCGCGCCGGGGCGCACGCTCGCGACGACAGCGCGCGACGTCGCGGCCATCGCGGACCGGCTCGACATCGGGGCGTTCGCGGTGGCCGGCGTCTCGGGCGGCGGGCCGTTCGCGGCGGCGTGCGCCGCGCTGCTCGGCGACCGGGTCACGCGCGCCGCGCTGGTGAGCAGCGTCGGGCCGCCCGGTTCGATGCGCGGCGG
>JAGVSZ010000320.1 GCA_019137045.1 Betaproteobacteria bacterium | reverse complement strand
CGACACCGGGTCCGGATCGAGGTGCTCGCGGTGCCGGAAGATGTTCTCCAGCACCACGATCGAGTCGTCGACCACCACGCCGATCAGCAGCAGCAGCGCGAGCATCGTGACCGAGTTGAACGTGTAGCCGACGAAGTACATCACCGCCACCGACCCGAGCAGCGACACCGGGATCGCGATCGCGATGATGACGGTCGAGCGCACGCTGCGCAGGAAGAACAGCACGACGAGCGCGGCGAGGATCGTTCCCTCGACCAGGTGCTCCTTGAGCGAGTTGATGATCTCGCCGATGAAGACCGCGTCGTTCTGGACGACGTCGATCTGCAGTCCCGGCGGGAGCGAGGGCAGGATGTCGGTCTCGAGGCGCGCGCGCACCTTCGAGATGATCTCGACGGTGTTGGTGTTGGGGATCTTCACGATGCCCAGCCCGACCGCGTCGCGGCCGTTGTAGCGGCCGAGCTGGCGGAAGTCGGACAGCCCGTCGACGATCTCGGCGATGTTCTCGAGCCGCACCGGCGCGCCGTCGCGGTAGGCGACGATCATCCGCCTGAGCTCGTCCAGGTTGTGGAACTCGAGGTCGAGCTTGACCAGGTGCTCGGTGCTGGCGCCGACCACGAAGCCGCCGGCGAGCTGGAGGTGCTCGCGGCTGAAGGCGTCCTGGATGTCCTGCGCGGCGATCCCCATGGAGGCCATGCGCGCGGGCAGCAGGTTGACGCGGATGGTGCGGTCGCGGCGCCCGCCGATCCGCACCTCGCCCACGCCGTCGATGGTCTCGAGCTTCTTCTTGATGACGTTGATCGCGTACTGGTTGAGCTGCTGCTGGGTGCGGTCGCCGGACAGCGCCATCCAGAAGATCGGCGAGGTGTTGGTCTCGACCTTGGCGACCACCGGCGGGTCGGCGTCCTTGGGGAGCCGGCGCAGGATCTGGTTCACCTTCGCCTGCACCTCGTTGAAGGCAACGTCGATGCGCTTGTCGAGGTTGAAGGTGATGTTGATCTGCGACACGCCGGGCGACGAGGTGGACTGGATGTGCTCGATGCCGGGCACGCCGTTCACCACGCTCTCGATGAGCGTGGTGACCGCCGCGTCGATGACGTCCGGGTTGGCGCCGCGCTGCGTCGTCTGCACCGAGATCACCGGAAACTCGATGTAGGGCAGCTTGTCCATGCCCATGCGCTGGTAGGCGATGAGGCCGAACAGCACCAGCACGGCGTTCAGCATCACCGCCAGCACGTGGCGCTTGATGGACAGCTCGGGGAGCGTCACGACCCGCCGCCCTTGCCGACCACCGCGCCGCCGTCCACCTTGCCGGCGCCCCGGTCCGGGCTTCCCGCCGCCGGGTTCTCCCCGCGCGGCCGGGCGACCGCCACCGGCGCCCCGTTGGTCAGGAAGCCCGCGCCGTCGGCCGCGACGGTCTCGCCGCCCGCGAGGCCGGAGACGATCTCGATCATCCCGTCCTTGCGCACGCCGGTCTCGACCACGCGCTGGACCGCCCGGCCCTCCTGGACGAGATAGACGACCTTCCCCGCCGGCCGCAGCACCACGCTCTGCTCCGGCACGACCACCGCGTGCTCCTTGCGGCCGGTCACCACCTGCGCGTTCACCGTGCCGCCGCCGCGGAACTTCCCGTCGCTCTCGAACTTGACGATCACGTCGAGCGCGCGCGAGCTGGCGGTGATCGTGGGCCTGATCTCGTCGATCTTCGCGTGCACGACGACGCCGGGGACGAGCGGGGAGGTGATGCGGACCGGCTGGCCGATGCGCAGGCGCGGGCCCGCGCTCTCGGGGAACGGCAGGTGCGCGTGCACCAGGCTCGTGCCCACGAGCTGGAACATCGGGTCGCCCACCTTGACGTAATCGCCGGGCGCGACGATCTGCACCTCAACCGCGCCGTCGATCGGCGCGACGACCCGGGTCTTGCGCAGCGCGTTGCGGTTCGCGTCGAGGCGCGCGCGCGCGCTCTTCAGCTGCTCGGCGAGCGCGTTGCGCTGCGCGATCGAGTCGTCCACGGCGTTCTGCGAGATGAACGCCTTCTCCACCAGCTTGCGCTGGTTCGCGACGATGCGCTCCTGGTTGGCGACCAGCGTCTCGAGGCGGGCCACTTCGGCGGTGTCGGCGCGATTCTGGATCTCGAGGTCGACCGGGTCGATCTCGGCCAGCAGGTCGCCGCGCCGGACCTTCTTGCCCACGAAGCCGGCGACGCTCACGACGCGGCCGGCCACCTCGGCGCCGACCTTCGGGTCGATGAAGTTCTCGAGCGAGCCCACCGAGTCCTCGCTGAGCTCGAGCGCGCGCACCTCGACGGTCGCCGCGGTGATCGGGGTCGGCGCCAGGCCGGCCGACTTCTTCGCGTCCGACTTGCTGTCGCCGCACCCCGCCGCGAGCAGCGCGGCGGCGACGCCGGCCGCCACCAGACCTCTCATCGTCTCCACTCCACGCCGGGACTCCACACTCGCGCTCACGGGCCTGCGACGGTAGCCGCGGCCGCGGGGGTGGTCAAGAAAATTCACGGAAATTTACGCTCGAGCGCGAACAGGCCCGCGACCTCCTCGCGCGCGCGCACGAGGTGCGCCGCGGCCCCGTCCACCATCACCTCGGCCGCGCGCGGGCGCGTGTTGTAGTTCGAGCTCATGCTCATGCCGTACGCGCCCGCCGACATGATCGCGAGCAGGTCGCCCTCCTCGAGCGCGAGGTCGCGCGCGCGGCCGAGGAAGTCGCCGCTCTCGCACACCGGGCCCACCACGTCGTAGCGGCGCGGCGGACCGGGGCGGTCCGCCACCGGCACGATGTCGTGCCACGCGTCGTAGAGGGCGGGCCGCATGAGGTCGTTCATGGCGGCGTCGACGATCGCGAAGCTGCGCTCCGCGCCCGGCTTCAGGTACTCGACGCGCGTGAGCAGCACCCCGGCGTTGCCGATCAGCGACCGCCCGGGCTCGAGCAGGATCCGCAGCGCCCGCCCGCCGACCTGACCGAGCAGCGCGCCGACGTAGTCGGCCACCGCGGGCGGGGTCTCGTCCCGATAGCGGATGCCGAGCCCGCCCCCGAGGTCGAGGTGGTCGAGCGCGATGCCATCGCGCCCGAGCGCATCGACGAGCACGAGCACCCGTTCGAGCGCGGCGGCGAACGGCGCCGTCTCGGTGAGCTGCGAACCGATGTGAAACCCGATCCCGACGACGCGCAGGCTGCGCGAGGCGGCGGCGCGCCGGACGAGCGCGCGGGCGTCCCCGAACGCAACGCCGAACTTGTTCTCGCGCAGCCCGGTCGAGATGTACGGGTGCGTCTTCGGATCGACGTCGGGGTTGACCCGGAACGAGACCGCCGCCCGGGTGCCGAGCTCCGCGGCGATGCTCTCGATGCGCGCGAGCTCGGCGGCCGACTCGACGTTGAAGCAGAGGATCCCGGCCGCGAGCGCCTGGCGGATCTCGGCCGCGCTCTTGCCCACGCCGGAGAACACCACCTTGCGCGCGTCGCCGACGGCGGCGATCACCCGCGCGAGCTCGCCGCCGGACACGATGTCGAACCCGGCGCCGAGGCGGGCGAGCACGTCGAGCACCGCGAGGTTGGAGTTCGCCTTCAGGGCGTAGCACACCAGGTGGTCGCGCCCGGCGAGCGCCGCCGCGAACGCGCCGAAGGCGGACTCCAGCGCCGCACGCGAGTACACGTAGCAGGGCGTACCGAAGCGCGCGGCGAGCGCGCCGAGCGGCACCGACTCGACGTGCAGCTGCCCGTCGCGGCGGGCGAAGAAGGCCATCGTCAGCGCTTCGACTTCGCGGCGCCGCCCTCCGCCGCGTCGGGCGGCGGCAGGTAGAGGGCGCCCTTGGTCCCGCACGCGGCGGCGGCGAGCGCGAGCATCAGGATGGCGAGGAGGCGCATGTCGGGTCGGGGCGGAGCGCGCCCATGATAGCGTTGCGCGCCGCGCCCCGCCGCGCGCGTCAGAACAGCTGGCTGCGCACCTCCTCGGTGCTGCGGGCGCCGACCTGCTCCGTGGTCGCGGTCGCCGGCTGGTCGGCCGGGACGAACTCGCGGTAGAAGTACTCGGCGAGCTTGCCGTCCGCCGCCTGCAGGCCGGTCTCCGGGTCGATGCGCACGCTCACGACGCCCTCGGGCACCGGGTGCGCCGCCTCCGGGACGCCCTTCAGCGCGGAGCGCATGTAGCTCATCCAGATCGGCAGCGCCGCGAGCGAGCCGGTCTCGTTCGCCCCGAGCTTCTTGGGCTGATCGAAGCCGATCCACGCCACGCCCACGAGCCCGGGCTGGTAGCCTGCGAACCACGCATCGACGTGGTCGTTGGTCGTGCCGGTCTTGCCGGCGAGGTCCTTGCGCCCGAGCGTCGCTGCGCGCGCGGCCGTGCCGACGCGCGTCACGTCCTGCATCAGCGAATCCATGATGAACGCGTTGCGGCCGTCCAGGACCCGCAGGCTCGGATCCCCGGCCATGGTCGGCTGGGCCTGCGCGAGCAGGTTGCCGCGGTCGTCGACGATGCGCTCGATGAGGTACGGATCGATGCGATAGCCGCCGTTCGCGAACACGCTGTACGCGCGCGCCATCTGCCACGGCGTGACCGAGCCCGCACCGAGAGCCATCGTGAGGTAGGGCGGGTGCTTCTCCGGGTCGAAGCCGAAGCGGCGCACGTAGTCCTGGGCGTACTGCGGTCCGATCGACTGCAGGATCCGGATCGACACCATGTTCTTCGACTTCGCGAGCGCGGTGCGCAGGCGCATCGGGCCCTCGTACTTCCCGTCGTAGTTCTTGGGCTCCCACACCTGGCCTCCGGTCAG
>JAGVSZ010000013.1 GCA_019137045.1 Betaproteobacteria bacterium | reverse complement strand
CAACAGCACCGTCTCCTGCCCGCGCATCGGCGCCCGCTCGTGGCGCGCCGGGGCCGGCTGCGCGGCGGCGGGACGGGCGGCGACCCCGTCGCGGACTTCCAGGAGCCGCGCGGCCTCGATCGGCTCCATCCCGGCGGCCGTCGCGAGCGCCTTCACGAGCTGCACGCGCAGCGCCGGCGCCGCGAGGCGCTGCACGAGCGGCTTCGCCTCCGCCACGAGCTTCGAGCGCCCCTCGAGCGTCGCGAGGTCGGCGCGCCCCGCGAGCTCGCGCAGGAAGTAGGCCGAGAGCGGCTCGGCCGCGTCGAGCTTCGCCTCGAACGCGGCGCGCCCGAACTCGCGCACGAAGCTGTCCGGGTCGTGCTCGGGCGGCAGGAACAGGAACCGCACCGTCTTGTGATCGGCGAGCGTCTCGAGGCTCGTCTCGAGCGCGTGCCAGGCGGCGCGGCGCCCGGCGGCGTCGCCGTCGAAGCAGAAGACGATCTCGTCGGCCTGCCGCAGCAGCTTCTGCGCGTGCGTCGGGGTGGTCGCCGTGCCGAGCGTCGCGACCGCGTTCTGCACGCCGTGCTGCGCGAGCATGACCGCGTCCATGTAGCCTTCGACCACCACCACCCGGTTCGCCGCCCGGATCGCGTCGCGCGCCTGCGGGAGGCCGTAGAGCTCGCGGCCCTTCTCGAAGACGGGCGTCTCCGGCGAGTTCATGTACTTCGGGCCGTCCTCGTTGGCGACGACCCGCCCGCCGAAGCCGATCACCAGCCCGCGCTGGTTGAGGATCGGGAACATCACGCGGTCGCGGAAGCGGTCGTAGCGCTTCCCCTCATTCTCGACCACCAGCCCGCACTCGACGAGCGCGCGGTCGTCGTAGCGCTCGAACGCGGCGCCGAGCCCCTGCCACTGCGCCGGCGCATAGCCGAGGTGATAGCGGGCGGCGACCTGGCCGCTCAACCCGCGGCCCTTGAGGTAGTCGATCGCGCGCGGCGAGCTCTTGAGCTGCTCGTGATAGAAGCGCGCGGCGCGCTGGAGCAGCTCGTAGAGGTCGGGGCCGGCGCGCTCCGGCCGCGCGCCGCCACCGCGCGGCGGCAGATCCGGCAGCTTCATGCCCGCCTCGTCGGCGAGCTCTTTCACCGCCTCCACGTACCCGAGCCCCCCGTACTCCATGAGGAACCCGATCGCGTTGCCGTGCGCGCCGCAGCCGAAGCAGTGATAGAACTGCTTCGCCGGGCTCACGCTGAACGAGGGGGTCTTCTCGCCGTGGAAGGGGCACAGCCCGACCCAGTTGGCGCCCGCTTTCTTGAGCGCGACCCGGGGCGAGACCACGTCGACGATGTCGACGCGATTGAGGAGTTCCTGCTTGAAGGAATCGGGAATCACTCGTCGTGCCGCTGGAGTCCGATCTGCCGGTCGCCCGCTCGCTTGCCCCACTGCAGGAACGCTGCCTTGCAAGAATCGTTCCGGCTCTGCTCGCAACGCCCCGGAACGCGGCGCGCCCGCGCGCGGCCCCGCGTGACGTTATAGGCGATTCCGCGGCCGGCGCAAAGCCGCGGCGAGCGTCAGCCGGCCAATTTCGCCTTGACGCGCGCCGAGACCAGGCCCATGTCGGCGCGCCCGGCGAGCGCGGCCTTGACGCGCCCCATCACCTTGCCCATGTCGGCGAGACCCTTGGCGCCGGTCGCCGCGATCGCGGCGGCGACGGCCGCGTCGATCTCGGCCGCGGTCGCCTGCTGCGGCAGGTAGGCTGCGAGCACGTCGATCTCGAACTGCTCCTGCGCCGCGAGGTCCGCCCGGTTGCCCTTCTCGTACTGCGCGATCGAGTCGCGCCGCTGCTTGATCATCTTCTCGATCACCCCGACCACCTGAGCGTCGTCCAGGTCGATGCGCTCGTCGACCTCGCGCTGCTTGATGGCGGCGGCGAGGAGGCGCAGCGCCCCGAGCCGCCGGGCCTCGCGCGCCTTCATCGCGGTCTTGATGTCGTCGGTGATGCGGGTCTTGAGGGTCATCGGCAGGCTTCCCGGGGCGTCAGAAACGACGAGCGCCGCCGGGCGGGAGCCGGGCGGCGCTGCGCGACAGCCAGCAAGGGCGACGTGCCGGTCAGTAGAGCTTCGGCGGCAGCTGCTGGCTGCGCAGGCGCTTGAAATGGCGCTTGATGGCGGCGGCGAGCTTGCGCTTGCGGGCCTGGGTGGGCTTCTCGTAGTACTCGCGGGCGCGCAGCTCGGTGAGCAGGCCCGTTTTCTCCACCGTGCGCTTGAAGCGGCGCAGGGCCACCTCGAACGGCTCGTTTTCCTTGACGCGGACAGTCGGCATCGAACTCGGTTCTCCGGGGTACCCGGGGCACACCGCCGGCGGCGGGCCCCCAAAAAGGGCGCGGAAGTATAGCCGAGTCAGCGGCTTGCGGGCAAGGCGGCGCGGAAGCGCACGCGCCGCGCGGGGCCGGGCCGCCCGCAGGTCTCGAGCCAGTCGAGCGGACGTGCGGACGTGCGGACGGGCGGTGCGCGCGCCACTGACCGAATGCCGACGGTGCGTGCGAAGTTCGCCGCTTCCCGGGGCCGCCGCGTGCACCGACCGGCGCGAGCGGCGCGCCGTCGTCCGCGACGGGGGGCGCAGCGGGCATTCGCGCCCGTCGTCGCGCCGGAATTCGGCTACGCTCGACCGCATGCTCGTCCTCGGCATCGAGACCTCGTGCGACGAGACCGGCGTCGCGCTCTACGACAGCGCGCGCGGCCTGCTCGCGCACGAGGTCCACTCGCAGGCCGCCCTGCACGCGGAGTACGGCGGGGTGGTGCCGGAGCTCGCCTCGCGCGACCACATCCGGCGCACGCTGCCGCTCGTGCGCCGCGTGCTCGCGCGCGCCGGCGCCCGGCTGGACGAGCTCGATGCGGTCGCGTACACCGAAGGGCCCGGGCTCGCGGGCGCCCTGCTCGTCGGGGCGAGCATCGCGAGCGGCATCGCCTACGGCCTCGGCGTGCCGGCACTCGGGGTGCATCACCTCGAAGGGCATCTCCTCTCGCCGCTCCTCTCGCGGACGCCGCCCGCATTCCCGTTCGTGGCCCTGCTCGTCTCCGGCGGCCACACGCAGCTGATGGAGGTGGCGGGCGTGGGGCGCTATCGCCTCCTCGGCGAGACGCTCGACGACGCGGCCGGCGAGGCGTTCGACAAGACCGCGCAGGTGCTGGGACTCGGCTATCCCGGCGGCCCGGCGCTCGCGCAGCTCGCCGACCGGGGCCGTCGCGGCCGGCACCGCCTGCCGCGCCCGATGATCGCGAGCGGCGACCTCGAGTTCAGTTTCAGCGGGCTGAAGACCGCGGTGCTCACGCTCGTGCGCAGCGCCGTCCTCGACGAGGGCACGAAGGCCGACGTGGCCGCCGAGTTCCAGGAGGCGGTCGTCGACGTGCTCGTCGCGAAGTGCCGGGCCGCGCTCGCGTCGACCGGCCACCGGCGGCTGGTGATCGCGGGCGGGGTGGGCGCGAACCGGCGGCTGCGCGAGCGGCTCGACGCGGCGGCCGCAACCGGCGGCTTCGAGGTCTTCTACCCGGAGCTGGCGCTCTGCACCGACAACGGCGCGATGATCGCGCTCGCGGGCGCGCTGCGCCTGCAGGCGTCCGCGCCGCGCGACTACGCCTTCACGGTGCGCCCGCGCTGGGATCTCGCCGCGCTGCCGGCGGCGGGCTGATCTCCGGCGACCGCTTCTCGCCGATGCGGCGCTCCTGCCCGGCCAGGAGCTTGCGGATGTTCTCGGCGTGGCGCCAGACGAGCAGCGCGGCGATCGCCAGCACGGCCGCGGCGTGCACCCCGAACCCGAGCGCGAGCGCGGTGAAGAGCGGCGCGAACACCGCCGCGACGAGCCCCGCGAGCGACGAGTAGCGGAAGACGACCGCGACGACCAGCCAGGTGGCGAGCGTGCCGAGCCCGATGCGCCAGTCGAGCGCGAACAGGATGCCGGCGGCGGTGGCCACGCCCTTGCCGCCCCGGAAGCGGAAGAACAGCGGCCAGAGATGGCCCGCGAACACCGCCAGCGCGACCGCGGCGGTCGCCGCGCCGCCGAGGCCGAAGCGCCAGGCGAACGCCTGCGCCAGGAACACCGCGAGCCAGCCTTTCGCGCCGTCGCCGGCGAGCGTCAGCGCCGCGGCGAGCTTGTTGCCGGTGCGCAGCACGTTGGTGGCGCCGGGATTGCCCGAGCCGTAGGTGTGCGGGTCGGGCAGGCCGAGCGCCCGGCTCACGATCACCGCGAACGAGAGCGATCCGATGAGGTATGCGATTACAATGAACGCGATCGACGCCATGCGCGCTGCGGCCCCGGAGAGGCGGCGAGTTTAGCGCGAACCCCGGACCAGACCGCTCCCGCCCCGAATGGACCAGCTCTACCTCCGCGACGTCCGGCTGGAAGCGAAGGTCGGCATCTACAAGCGCGAGCGCGCCACCACCCAGCCGGTCGCGCTCGACCTCGACATCGCGCTGCCGCACGCGCGCGTGTTCGAGAGCGGCAAGGTCGCGGACACGATCGACTACGCGGTGCTGGTGGCGCGGATCCGCGCGGAGCTCGCCGCGCGGCGCTTCGGCCTGGTCGAGGAGCTGGCGGCGTTCGTCGCGCAGCTCGTGCTGGACGAGTTCCACGCGCCCTGGGTGCGCGTGGGCGTCGCGAAGCTCGGCATCCTCAAGGACGTGCGCCTGGTCGGCGTGATCATCGAGCGCGGCCGCGCCTGAGCCTCAGCCCGGCAACGCGGCGTCCACCGGCGTCGCCGGCAGCACGCGGGCGAGCGCCTGCGGGGCGATGCCCACGAGGAAGCCGCGCCGCCCGCCGTTGATGTAGATCTTCGGCAGCGCGAGGATCGTGCGCTCCACGTAGACCGGCATCGGCTTGCGCGTCCCGAAGGGCGAAGTGCCGCCGACCTGGTAGCCCGAGTGGCGCTGCGCCATCTCCGGCTGGCACGGCGCGATGCGCTTGACCCCCGCCTGCCGCGCGAGGTTCTTGGTCGAGACTTCCCGGTCGCCGTGCATCAGGACGATGAGCGGGCGCCTCGCCTCGTCCTCCATCACGAGCGTCTTGACCACGTGGTGCTCGTCCACGCCCAGCGCCTGCGCCGAGACGCGGGTCCCGCCGCGCGCCACGTACCCGTAGACGTGCTCGGTGTACGCGACGCCGTGGCGCTTGAGGAAAGCCGTTGCCGGCGTCTCCGCGACGTGGTCCTTGCGCGCCATCGCGTCAGCCGCGCGGATGGTGCTTCGCGTGCAGCTGCTTGAGCCGCTCGCGCGCGACGTGGGTGTAGATCTGCGTGGTGGAGATGTCGGCGTGGCCGAGCAGGAGCTGCACCACGCGCAGGTCCGCGCCGTGATTGAGGAGGTGGGTCGCGAAGGCGTGCCGCAGCGTGTGCGGCGAGAGGTGCTTGCCCGGGATCGCCCGCGCGCCGTGGCGCTTCACGAGGTGCCAGAACGCCTGTCGCGTCATCGCGCCGCCGCGCGGCGTCACGAAGACCGCGTCGGACGCGCCGCCCCGGGCGAGCCGCGGCCGCGCCTCCCGCAGGTAGCGCTGCAGCCACGCGATCGCCTCCTCGCCCACCGGCACCATGCGCTCCTTCGCGCCCTTTCCGAGCACGCGCACGACGCCCATGTCCAGGCTCACCTGGGCGCTCTTCAGCGCCACGAGCTCCGACACGCGCAGGCCCGCGGCGTACAGCAGCTCGAGCATCGCGCGGTCCCGCAGCCCGGCGGGCGTCGTCACGTCCGGCGTCGCGAGCAGCGCCTCCACGTCGGCCTCGGTCAGCGACCGCGGGAAGCGCGGCGGGCGCCTGGGCGGGTCGAGCCGCACCGTCGGATCGGCGGACACGAGCCCGGCCGCGAGCGCGTAGCGGTAGAAGCGCTTGAGGCTCGAGGCGAGCCGCGCCTGCGTCGCCGGCCGCACGCGCGCCGCGCCCCGTGCATTCCGGTGCGCGAGGTAGCCGAGCACGTCGGCCTCGCCCGCCGCGCCGAGCGAACCGCCGCGCGTCGCGAGCCAGGCGGCGAAGAGGCGCAGGTCGCGGCGGTAGGCCGCGAGCGTGTTCTGCGCCAGCCCGTCCTCGAGCCACAGCCGGTCGCAGAACTCGTCGAGCAGCGCGAGATCCGCGGGCGCGGCCGCGCGGGCGGCGGACGACGGCGGCGCGGCGCTCAGAGCTGCACGCCCTCGTGCGCGAGCAGCCAGCGCTTGATCGCGATGTGGAAGCCGTCGTCGTTGCGGGCCCGAGAGGGGTCGGGGGCCCCTCTCGCTCCCCCAAAGCCGCCGATGCCGCTCGAGGACACGACGCGGTGGCACGGGATCGCGAGCGGAAAGTGGTTCGCGCCGCAGGCCTGCCCCACCGGGCGGGGACCCGAGCGGAGCGCCTGCGCGACCGCGCCGTAGCTGCGCACCTCGCCGGCGGGGATGGCCGCGATCTGGTCCCACACGCGCCGCTGGAAGCGCGTGCCGACCGGCTTGAGCGGCAGCGCGAACGGCGCCGCGGGATCGCGCAGGTAGGCCTCCACCTGCGCGGCGGCGCGGGCGGCGAGTCGGTTCCGCGGCTTCACCGCCGGGCTGCCCGGCGGGAGGTAGAGGATCTCCGCGACGCACTCGTCCTCGGTCCCGACGCCCTCGGTGCGGATGCCCACCGCGCCGAAGGGCGTGCGCACCACCGCGTCGAGCGCGCGCACCGCGGTCGCGTCCAGGTGCCTGCCTCGCGTCGCGCGGTGTTCCATCACGTCGCTCCTCCGGTTGCGCAAAATTCTACTTTTCCGGCGCAGGACACGCTGTCCCGGGGCGGCGCGCACGGGCGCCGCCGGCCGCAGCCGATAACCGTGATCGAAGTCATGGCTTCCCCGGACTCCGGCACTAGGATGCAGCGGCCGGCGTTCGTCCCGGCAAGCCGGGAGGTCTGCGCGTCATGGGTGTCGACGGACTGCTGGAAGGATGCGTCCCCTTCCCGCCCGAGTTCGCGGAGCGCTACCGCCGCAAGGGCTACTGGAAGGGCAAGACGCTCGGGGATTGCTTCGACGAGTGGACCGCCCGCGGCGGAGCCCGCACCGCCGTCGTCGCGGACGCCGAGCGCGTGAGCTATGCCGAGCTCGCGCGGCGGGTGAACCGCGCCGCGGAGGCGTTCGCGGCGCTCGGCCTGCGCCCGCGCGACCGGGTGCTGCTCCAGCTCCACAACGCCCCGGAGTTCCTCTACGTCGCCTTCGCGCTGTTCAAGATCGGCGCGCTCCCGGTGCTGGCGCTGCCGGCGCACCGCGAGGCGGAGATCCGGCACCTGCTCGCGTTCTCGGAGGCGGTGGCGTACGTCGCGCCGGCGCGGCTGCGCGGCTTCGACTACGTCGGGATGATCCGCGCGATCGCGCCGCACACGCCGCACCTGCGGCACGTCCTGGTGAGCGGGGATGCGCCGCCGGGCACGATCGCGCTCGACGCCATGATCCGCGGCCGCGCGCCGGGCGCGGGCGGGACCGGCGCCGCCGCCGCGCCGCGGCCCGCGGCCGCGGACGTCGCGCTCTTCATGGTGTCCGGCGGCACCACCGGGCTGCCGAAGCTCATCCCGCACACGCACGACGACTACGCGTACATCGTCGACATCTCGGCCGCGGCGGCCGGGCTCGGGCCCGACTCGGTGTTCCTCGCGGTGCTGCCGATCGCGCACAACTTCTCCTTCGGCACGCCCGGCGTGCTCGGCGCGCTCTCGCGCGGCGCGACGGTGGTGCTCGCGCCCAGCCCGAACCCGGAGGTCGCGTTGCCGCTGATCGAGCGCGAGCGCGTGACCAACACCTCGGTCGTGCCGGCGGTCCTCATCCAGTGGCTCGCCTCGCCGCTGCGCGCGCAGCACGACCTCGCCTCGCTCGCGGCGGTGCAGGTGGGCGGCTCGCGCCTGGGCGCGGAGGTGGCGCAGCGGGTGAAGCCGCTGCTCGGCGCGACGGTGCAGCAGGTCTACGGCATGGCCGAGGGGCTCAACAACTACACGCGCCTCGACGATCCCGACGAGGTGCTCTACACCACCCAGGGCCGGCCGCTCTCGCCGGACGACGAGATCATGGTGGTCGGCGACGACGGCAGGCCGGTCGCCCCGGGCGAGCGCGGCGAGCTCCTCACGCGCGGTCCGTACACGATCCGCGGCTACTACAAGGCGCCGGAGCACAACGCCGCCTCGTTCACGCCCGACGGCTTCTACCGGACGGGCGACCTGGTGCGGGTCACCGCGTCGGGCAACCTCTCGGTCGAGGGCCGCGTCAAGGACCTCATCAACCGCGGCGGCGAGAAGATCTCGGCCGAGGAAGTGGAGAACGCGCTGCTGCGCCATCCGGCGGTGCAGAACGTCGCGGTCGTCGCCATGCCCCACCCGGTGCTCGGCGAGGCGGTGTGCGCGTGCGTGATCCGGCGCCCCGGCGCGCCGCTCACGCTCGAGGCGCTGCGCGCGTTCCTCGAGCGCGCGGGCATCGCGCGCTTCAAGGCGCCGGAGCGGCTGGAGATCGTCGACCGCTTCCCGCTCACCAGCGTGGGCAAGATCAGCAAGAAGGACCTGCGCGCGGACATCGCCGCCCGGCTGCGCGCCGAGGGCGAGGCGGCGTAGCAGCGCACCAGGCGAGGAACGCTCCCATGATCAAGATCATCTACTTCTTCAAGCGCCGGCCGGGAATGTCGGTCGAGGACTTCCAGGCGCACTGGCGCACGACGCACGCCGACATCATCGTCGCGCTGCCCGGGATCCGCAGGTACGTCCAGAACCACGTGCTGCCCTCCGCCTACCGCAAGGGCGAGCCCGCCTTCGACGGGGTGGCCGAGAGCTGGTTCGACGACAGCGGGGCGCTGAAGGCGCTCGCGGCCACGCCCCAGTACGCCGCGGTGCGCGCCGACGAGCCGCAGTTCATCGACGGCGCGACCATGGGCTCGATCATCACCGAGGAGCACGTGCTCAAGGACGGGCCGGCCCCCGCGGGCGGCATCAAGACGGTCGACTTCGTCACGCACAAGCCCGGCATGCCCCTCGACGCCTTCTTCGAGTACTGGCGCAAGGACCACGGGGCGCTGGGCGCCGCCGCGCCCGCGGCCCGGCGCTACGTGCAGAGCCACACGCGGCGCTCGATCTACGCCGCCGGCCGCACGCCCGCCTTCGACGGCGCCGCCATGATGTGGTTCGACGACATGAACGCGCTGCGCGCGGCCGCCGCCACCCCGGAGTTCGAGCGGCTGCGCGCCGACGTCGCGACCTTCGTCGCCCGCGACAAGTCTCCGAGCCTGCTCACCACCGAGCAGGTGGTGCTCGCGTAGGCCCGGAAGCGAAGGAGTTATCGGCCGGGTTGCTCGCCCGGCACCGGCACGAAGACGCTGACCGTGTTCGACGCCGGACCGGCGCGGCCGCCCGCCGTGCGGGCGCGGACGTGGTAGCGGTAGCGTTGGCCGGCGATCACCGTGCCGTCGGTCCAGTGGGTGACCTTCAGCGCGTCGAGCAGCCCCACGTTGCCGAGATCGTCCGCGCGAAAGACGTCGTAGTACCCGGCGCCCGGCGCCTTCGGCCACTTCAGCGCGACCCGTCCGCTCTCCACCGTCGCCTCGAGCGCGCCCGCCGCCCATGCGAGCGGCGGCGCAGCGGAGTCGTCGGCGCTCGCCTGCAGCGCGCCCTGCGGCCAGAGCGTGCAGATCACGGGGCGGTGCGTGCCGTCGAGCGCCTTGCACACGTTGCAGTAGTCGCACTCGACGATGCGCGCGCGCTCGCCGCGCTTGACCTTGTTCGGCCAGTCGGGATCGGCGAGCAGACCGCGCGCGATCGCCACGACGTCGGCCTTGCCCTCGGCCACGACGCGCTCGGCGTCGTCCGGGTCGGAGAGCTTGCCGGCGATCGCGACCGGCGTCGCGTGCCCGTTCGCCGCCAGGAACGCCTTGATCTCGGCGGCGAGGTGCACGTGCAGCCCGCGCGGCAGCCAGTCGCCCGGCATCGCGCGGTCGCCGGAGTAGCCCGAATACGGAAAGAGCACCTGCCCGGGCTCGTGCACCGCGTCCTCGAACTTGCCGCCGGCCGAGAGCGACAGGTAGGCCGCGCCCATCTCGGCGAGCCGCAGCGCGATCAGCCGCGATTCCTGCACCGTGTACCCGTTCTTGATGAACTCCTCGCCGTTGAAGCGCACGCCGATCGGGAAATCCGCCCCCGCCCGGCGGCGCGCGCTCGCCAGCACGCGGCGAATCAGGTGCAGCCGGCCTTCGAGCGTCTGGCCGCCGTACGCGTCGGTGCGCGGGTTGGTGCGCGATAGGAAGGACGACAGGGTGTACGCGTGCGCCGAGTGCAGCTCGGCGCCGTCGAAGCCGGCCTCGCGTGCGCGCGCGGCCGCGGCGCCGAACTCGTCCACGATCCGGTCGATGTCCTCCAACGCGAGCAGGTCGACGGTCTGGCGCCAGCCCGACCGCGCCACCTTGAGGAAGTGGATGATCTGCGGGACGACCTTCGCGTCGCCCGCGTCGTGCACGCGCCGGGTGAGCTCGCGCAGGCCGGGCACGAACGCATCGGCGCTGATGCGCAGCAGCGGCCCGGACTTCACCTGGTGCACGGCCATCGCCTCGACCACGATCAGCCCGGCGCCGCCGCTGGCATAGCGCACGTAGCGCGCGATCGTCTGGTCGGTGACGACGCCGTCCTCGCCGCACAGGTGCGTGACCATCGCCGGGACCATGATGCGGTTCGGGATCCGCATCCCGGAGATGTCGAGCGGTTCGAAGAGCTTCATCGTCCATGCCTCCGTCTGGGTCCGGCTGCGGCCCGGGCGGCACGGCGGCGCGCCCGCGCCTCCGCAGTCGCCGGAGAGCGAACTCTCGCCAATTGCGGGTCAGAAGCATTTAGCAGGCATCAAGAATTGGGCGCCGCGCCCGCGCGCGGCCCCGGGCGCGGCCGGCGCGCCGCCTCGTCCGCCCGTGACCTGCATCGCTTGGCACGGGGGGCGGCCGCAGTACGATGCCGGACGTGCCCGACCCGGCGACCATCCTCATCGTGGACGACGACCCGGCGCTGCGCCGCACCCTCGAGCTGCGCCTGCGCGAGGAGGGGTTCCGCGTCCTGGCCGCGGCGAACGGCGAGGACGCGCTCGCGACGCTCGCGGTCGCGCGTCCGGCGCTCGTGATCACCGACCTGCGCATGCCCGGGATCGACGGGCTCGCGCTCTTCGCCGCGATCCGGCGCGACTTCGCGCTGCTGCCGGTGATCATCCTGACCGCGCACGGCACCATCCCGGACGCCGTCGCCGCGGTGCGCAGCGGCGTCTTCGGCTACCTGCCGAAGCCGTTCGAGGCGCAGGCGCTGCTCGCCGAGGTCCGCCGCGCCCTCGCCCACGCGGGCGACGGCGGCGCGCAGCGCGAGGACGCCGCGCCGTGGCGCGCGCAGATCATCACTCGCAGCCGCGCGATGCAGGCGATCCTCGACGAGGTCGAGGTGACCGCCGCGACCGACGCGTCGGTGCTGGTGACCGGGGACACCGGGACGGGCAAGGAGCTGCTCGCGCAGGCGATCCACGACGCGAGCGCCCGCCGCGACGGCCCGTTCGTGGCGGTGAACTGCGGCGCGATCCCCGAGCAGCTGCTCGAGTCGGAGCTGTTCGGCCACGTCAAGGGGGCGTTCACCGGCGCGGTGCGCGACCACGAGGGGCTCTTCCGCGCGGCCGCGGGCGGCACGATCCTCCTGGACGAGATCGGCGACATGCCCCAGCTCCTGCAGGTGAAGCTGCTGCGGGTGCTGCAGGAGCGCGAGGTGCGGCCGGTCGGGGCCTCGCGCAGCGTGCAAGTCGACGTGCGCGTGATCTCGGCCACCCACCGCGACCTGGCGGCGGAGGCCCGGGCCGGACGCTTCCGCGACGACCTCTACTACCGTCTCGACGTGGTGCACTTCCGGCTGCCCGCGCTCGCGGAGCGGCGCGAGGACATCCCGCTGCTCGCCGGCCATTTCCTCGGCGCGGTGGCGGCGAAGTACCGCAAGCCGGTCACCGCGATCGCGCCGGAGGCGCTCGCGCTCATGGCGCGCGCGAGCTGGCCGGGCAACGTGCGCCAGCTCTTCAACGTGGTGGAGAAGTGCGTGGCGCTCGCCACGACGCCGGTCGTGCCGCTCGCGCTCGTCGAGCGCGCGATCAACCGGCCGGCCGAGGACCTCGAGTCGTTCGACGCGGCGCGCCGGCGCTTCGAGCGCGACTACCTCGTGCAGCTGCTCAAGCTCACCGGCGGCAACGTGACGCAGGCGGCGCGGCTCGCCAAGCGCAACCGCAGCGACTTCTACTCGCTTCTTTCCCGCAACCAGGTCGATCCGGCGCTCTTCAAGGGCGGCAGCGCCTGAGGTCCGCGCGCGCTCAGCGCGGCAGGTGCTTCGCGAGCACCGCGCCGAGCGTGGCGAGGTCGAACGGCTTCACCACGTAGTCCGCCGCGCCGAGCTCGAGCCCGCGCGCCATCGCCTCGCGCTCGGCGCTGGCGGTGATGAAGACGAACGCAATCCCCGCGGTCGCCGGCGCCGCGCGCAGCGCCGCGAGCACGCCGAAGCCGTCGAGCCCGGGCATCATCACGTCGCACAGCACGAGGTCGGGACGCGCGCCGCGGGCCGCCGCGAGCCCGGCCGCGCCATCCGCGGCCTCCGTGACCTCGTGGCCGTTGAGCGCCAGGTACCGCCGCACGTTGGCGCGGATCTGCGCGTCGTCCTCGATCAGCAGGATGCGGGCCATGCGCTAGACCCGCGCGCGCGGCAGCGTGACCACGAAGCGCGTGCCCTCGCCGACCCGGCTCTCCACCGCGATCGTTCCGCCGTGCAGGTCGACGCAGCGCTTGACGATCGCGAGCCCGAGGCCGGTGCCGGCGATCGCGCCGACGTTGCGCGCGCGGTGGAACGCCTCGAAGAGGTGGGGCAGGTCGTCCGCCGGGATGCCGATGCCGCGATCGGTCACCGTGAACGCCACCGACTCCGGCCGGCAGTCGATGTCGAAGTGCACCGCGCCGCCGTTCGAGTACTTGAGCGCGTTGCCGAGCAGGTTGCCGAGGATGTGCCGCAGCAGCTTCTCGTCGGCCTGCACCACGCAGCGCTCGATCGCGCCGCGCACTTGCACCTGCGCGCCGGGCGGCGCCTCGGCGGCGCGCTGCACCTCCTCCACCACCGCCCCGCAGAACGCCATCAGCTCGAGCGGCTGCGGGTCGAACGCGAGCTTCTCCGCGTCGGCCTTGCCGATCGCGAGCACGTCGTCGAGCATCCCGCTCATGCGCCGGACCGAGGCGGCGATGATGCCGACCAGCTCCGCGCGCTCGTCCTCGGGCAGGCGCTGCCAGTAGTCGCGCAGCAGCTCCGCCGAGGACTGGATGGCCGCGAGCGGCGTGCGGAACTCGTGCGAGGTCATCGACACGAAGCGCGACTTGAGGTCGGCGAGCTCGCGCTGCTTCTCGAGCGCCCGGCGCATGTCCTCCTGCGCCCGGCGCCGCTCGGTGACGTCGATGACGCTCCAGATCGTGCCGCGCTCGGGGTGCCCGGGCTCGACCGAGCCGCCGTGGACCTGCGCCCAGAAGAGCGTTCCGTCCTTGCGCCGCCCCTGCACCTCGGCGCTGTACGGCCGGCCCCGGGCGAGGAGCGGGTACGCCTCGGCCCCGACCCGCATCCAGGTCGCCTCGTCCACGTAGAGCACCCGGGTGGACATGCCGATCATCTCCTGCGGCTCGCAGCCGACCATCGCGGCGAACGCGGGGTTCACCCACCGGTACGCGCGGCCGACGACGTGGACGATGCCGACGCGCACGTTCTCGAGGATCGCCTCGCGTTCGGACGCGGCCCGGCGCAGCTCGTCTTCGAGCGCCTTGCGCTCGCTGATGTCCACGATCGCCCACACGGTGCCGAGCGAGAGATCGGAGGCGTTCACCGCCTTGCCCGACAGGTACACCCAGAACGGGGTGCCGTCGTGCCGGCGCATCTCCAGCTCGGTCTCGTAGGCCTTGCCCGACAGCACCGCAGCGGCGACCGCCGATCCGGTGGCGACGCACGCCTCGCGCGAGGCGAAGAAGAGCTCGACCGATCGGCCGGTCCAGTCCCGCCGGTCGGCGCCGAACATCTGCTCGGAGGCGCGGTTCGCCCACACCACGCGGCCCTCGTGGTTCAGAAACACGATCGCGACGATCGAGTTCTCGAGGATGACCTCGCGCTCCTCGAGCGTGCGCTTCAGCTGCGCCTCGAGCCGCAGGCGCTCGGTGACGTCGAACAGGAACGACAGGCTCGCGGGCGCGCCGTGCCAGTCGATGCGCACCGCAGAGACCTGCATCCACTTGACGGTGCCGTCCTTGCACACGATGCGAAAGACGTAGTGCTGCTCGATCGGCTCGCCGCGCATCCTGCGTTGGTACCGGTCCACCGCCATGGCGCGGTCGTCGGGATGGATGATCGTGTCGATGAAGTCCACGGAGTGGAGCTCTGCGAGCGTGTAACCGGACAGGCGCTCCGCGCTCGGGTTCGCGAACACGATGCGCGCGCCCTGAGCGACGACGAGCCCCTCGCCCATGTTGTCGATGACGTTGCGGTAGTTCTCCTCGGAGCGCCGCAGCGCCTCCTCGGCGCGCTTGCGCGCGGTCACGTCGGTCATGAACGAGAGCGTCGCCGGCCGGCCGAGCCACTCCGTCATCACCACCGAGAGCTCGATCCACAGCGTGCGCCCCGACTTGTGCACGATGCGGAAGGCGACGCGCGCGTCCACCGGCTCGCCGCGCATCCGGCGCTGGTACCGTTCGTCGGCCTCGCCGCGGTCTTCGGGGTGGATCAGCTCGACGAACGGCCGCGCGATCAGCTCTTCGAGCGGGTAGCCGGTGATCTCCGGGATGCGCGGGTTGGCGAACACCATGCGCGCGTCCTGCACGATCATGATGCCCTCGGAAACGTTGTTCACCACGTTGCGGTGGAGCGCCTCGCTCCGCGCGAGCGCGGCGCGCGCCGACTCGAGCGCGGCGAGCTGCTCGGTGAGCTCGGCGGTGCGCTCGGCCACGCGCTGCTCGAGCGCGCGGTTCAGGCGCCGGATCTCATCGAGCGCGCGGTGCTCGGTCGTGATGTCGGCGGCGATCCCGGTGATGCGGACCACGCGCCCCGCGGCGTCGCGCACCGGGAAGGCCCGGTCGCGCACCCAGCTCACCGCGCCGTCGGGCCGCACCACCCGGTAGGTCTCGTCGTAGCCGCCGCGCGCCTGATTCGCCAGCGCGCTGGCGACGCGCGCGCGGTCGGCGGGATGGATGGCCACGAGGAAGGACCCCGGGTCGGCGTAGAGCGAGGCGACGCTGCGCCCCCACACGCGCTCGTACGCCGGGCTGACGTAGAGCATGGTCTCCTTCGCCGGGTCGGTCATCCAGAACACCTCCGAGATCGTCTCGGAGATCTGCCGGAAGCGCTGCTCGCTCGCGCGCAATTCCTCCTCGGCCTGCTTGCGCGCGTGGATGTCGGTGAACGTGATGATGATCACGCGGCTCGCGTCGGCCCGCGCAATCGTGCGGAAGCTCACCAGCCCGACCAGGAAGCCGCCGTCCTTGCGCCGGATGCGCCATTCCTCGGGCACGTTGGGGGAGTTCTTGAGCAGCGCGCCGAGGAAGCGGCCGGCGTTCGCGACCACCTCGGGCGGCGCGATCGTCGTGAACGACTCGCCGATCAGCTCCGCGGCCGCGTAGCCGAGCATCGTGCAGAACTTCGGATTGACGCGGATGAGGTGCCCGCGATCGTCCGCGAAGCACACGCCGACGCCCGCAACCTCGAACGCGGCGGCGAGGAGATCGTCGTCGGGCGCGGCGATCGCGGTGGCGCTCCGGTCCATGCGGGGCGAGTCTCCACGGGCGGCGGGAGGCGTGCAGTCATTGCGATCACGGAAATCGGGCCGCGCGTTGGCCCGCTCCAACACCCGTTTTGCGCTTGCGATCAAGGCGTTGCGCCTAGCTCGTGGCGTCGGTGTTGGTGATCGCCAACGGCGCCGACCGCCGCGCGGGTCCCGTGCCTCGGCATAACGTTCTGTTTTTCTGGGATTTTCGAAGCTGGCACGGCACTTGATAAGGAGTGCGGCGAAGGGGAAACCCGAAACCGGACCCAACCAAGACCGATAGGAGGAACGCCATGTACACCCGCCTCGCCGTCACGATGCTCGCTGCCCGCTTCTCCGCTGCGGCCATCGTCGCCGTCGCCGTCGCCGCCGCCCCCGCCGTTGCGCTCGCCGACGACCAAGGCACAGCCGACCCATACTGGACGAATGTCGAAGCGAGCTTCGCGAACATGCTCCGCCACGAGCCCTACTACGGCCCGACCGCCGTCACCGTCGCGCGCGGGGTGAAGGACCCGGTGGAGACGGCGCTGCACTGGCGCGAGCCGGGCGCGGCGCGGCCCGCCGGCGCGGTCGCGGTCGACGCGGACCCGGTGCGCGCGAGCTTCGAGCGCATGCTCAACCACGCGCCGTATCACGGTCCGACGGCCGTCGCCGCGGACCTCGGCGCGGGCGACCCGGTCGAGCGCATCGTGTTCGAGCGGCTGAACGACGTGCGCCGGCCCCTGCGCGTCGCGCACCGCTAGGCGCTGCGCGGGGAGCGGGCGCGGCGGGCGCCCGCTCCCCTGCTATACTCGCGGCCCCTCGCAGCGTCCCCCGCCCGCGCAATGCCGCGCCCGATCCGCAACGTCGCCATCATCGCCCACGTCGACCACGGCAAGACCACGCTCGTCGACCGCCTTCTGCAGCAGTCGGGCACCTTCGCCGCGCACGAGAAGCTCGTCGAGCGCGTGATGGACTCGAACGACCTCGAGCGCGAGCGCGGCATCACGATCTTCGCGAAGAACTGCGCGGTCGACTACGCCGGCGTGCACATCAACATCGTGGACACGCCGGGGCACGCCGACTTCGGCGGCGAGGTGGAGCGGGTGCTCGGGATGGTCGACGGCGTGCTGCTGCTCGTGGACGCGGTGGAAGGGCCGATGCCGCAGACGCGCTTCGTCACCAAGAAAGCGCTCGCGCTCGGCCTCAAGCCGATCGTCGTGGTGAACAAGATCGACCGCCCCGGCGCGCGGCCCGACTGGGTCGTGAACCACACCTTCGAGCTGTTCGACAAGCTCGGCGCGACCGAGGCGCAGCTCGACTTCCCGGTCGTGTACGCCTCCGCGCTGCAGGGCTGGGCCACCCTCGATCCCAAGGTGCGCGGCGCGAACATGGAGCCGCTCTTCGAGACCATCCTCGAGCGCGTGCCCGCGCCGGCCGAGGACGACGTCGACGGGCCGCTGCAATTGCGCATCCACTCCCTCGATTACTCGAGCTACGTCGGGCGCATCGGCGTCGGGAAAGTGCGCCGTGGCCGGCTCCACCCCGGGGATACGGTGGCGGTGATGCTCGGCGACGAGCTGACGGGCAAGGCGAAGGTGAACCAGGTGCTCGGCTTCAAGGGCCTCGAACGCGTGCCGCAGGCCGAGGCGCTGGCGGGCGACATCGTGCTCGTCACCGGCATCGACGCGCTCGCGATCGGCTCCACCGTCGCGGACCCCGAGCGGCCCTAGGGCCTGCCGCCGCTGAA
>JAGVSZ010000291.1 GCA_019137045.1 Betaproteobacteria bacterium | reverse complement strand
ACGTCTGCACGATCGAGGACCCGATCGAGATGATCGAGCCCGCCTTCAACCAGATGCAGGTCCAGACCGCGATCGACCTGTCGTTCCCCGAGGGGGTGCGGGCGCTGATGCGCCAGGATCCCGACATCATCATGATCGGCGAGGTGCGCGACCTCCAGACCGCCGAGATGGCGATCCAGGCCGCGCTCACCGGCCACCTCGTGCTCTCGACGCTGCACACGAACGACGCTGCGGCGGCGGTCACCCGCATGCTCGACCTCGGCGTGGCGCCCTACCTCCTGAACGCGACCGTGCTCGGGGTCATGGCCCAGCGGCTGGTGCGCACGCTCTGCCCGCACTGCAAGGAGAAGGTGCCCTACGGGGAGGCGCGCGCCGACGACACCACCTGGGAGGAGCTGGTCACGCCCTGGAAGGCGCGCCGCCCGAACCGCATCTACCGCCCGGTGGGCTGCCTCGACTGCCGCATGACCGGCTTCCGCGGCCGCACCGGGATCTACGAGGTGATGCTGCTCACGCCGGGGATCAAGCGGCTCATCAACGCCGAGGCCGACCTCGCCCGGATCCGCGAGCAGGGCTACAAGGACGGGATGAAGTCGCTGCGCATCAGCGGCGCGATGAAGGTGGCCGCCGGGGTCACCACCTTCGAGGAGGTCCTCAAGGTCGCGCCGCCCCACCAGCACGACGGGGCGTGATGTCCCGCCTCCTGCGCTACGCCGCGATCGCGCTCGGCCTCGCCGCCGGTTCCTTCGCGGTCGCGCGCGCCGGCCTCGCGTTCGCGGTCGCCTACGATCACGTCTCGCTCGTCTGGCCGAGCTCCGGGCTCGCGCTGGTCGCGCTGGTTCTGCTCGGCCTGCGCCAGTTCCCGGCGCTGCTGGCGGGGGAGTTCGCCGCGTACGCGAGCGTGGGGCTGCCGCCGCTGACCGCGGCGACGATGGCGGCGGGCGGGACGCTCGCGGCGCTCGCCGGCGCCTGGCTGCTCGATCGCGCGCGCGGCTTCGACCCCGCGCTCGGCCGGGTGCGCGACGTCTTCAGGCTGATCTTTCCGGTCGCGCTCGGCGCGCCGGTGATCGCCGCGACGATCGGCGTCGCGAGCCTGTACGAGGCCGGGCGCCTCGCCTCCGATGTGCTGGTCCGGGCCGGACTCACCTGGTGGGCGGGCGACGTCCAGGGCGTGCTGATCTTCGCGCCGTTCGCCTTCGCGTGGATCGCCCGGCGCCGGCCCGACCGGCACGTCGCCGCGGCGCTCGCGCACGCGCTCCTCATCGCGCTCGTGCTCGCGTTCGGCGCGCTCGTGCTCGAGGGCTACCTCGGCGCCGAGAAGACCCAGCTCCTCGCGTCGTTCGCGCTCTTCCCGCTCGCGGTCTGGCCCGCGGTGCGCTTCCCGATGCGCGAGGTGGCGACCTTCAACCTGGCGCTCGCGGCGCTGTGCCTCGGCGGCGCCTGGCTCGGGGTCGGGCCGTTCGTGTCCGAGCGCGATCTCGCCAGCCTGATGACGCTGCACGCCCTGCTCGGCGCGGTCACGCTCACGACGCTGCTGCTCGGCGCGCTCAGCAACGAGCGGCGGGCGGCGGCGGCCGCGCTGCTGGAAAGCGAGGCGCGCTTCCGCAGCCTCACCAGCCTCTCGGCCGACTGGTACTGGGAGCAGGACGAGGCGCTGCGGTTCACCGCGGCGTCCATCGGCCTGCGCGGCCCGCACCTCTTCGAGGCGGGCACGTTCGTGGGCAAGCGGCGCTGGGAGATCGAGTTCGCGGCCATGGACGCCCCGGAGTGGGCCGAGCACCGCCGCCAGGTCGAGGCGCACGAGCCGTTCCGGGACTTCCTCATCCAGCGCCGCGGTGCCGACGGGCGCATGCGCTACGCGCTGACGAGCGGAGAGCCGGTGTTCGACGCGAGCGGTCGTTTTCGCGGCTACCGCGGCGTCGGTCGCGACGTCACCGCCCAGAAGGAAGCCGAGAGCGAGCTGCGCGCCTCGCGCGAGCTCTTCGCGCGCATCTTCGACGACAGCCCGGTGCCGATGATGCTGCGCCGGCTCGAGGACGGGGTGATCACCGCGGTGAACGACGCCTGGTGCGGCCTCTACGGGCGCGTGCGCGCGGACATAGTCGGCCAGCCGGTCCAGGCGCTCGGCCTCATCGCGGAGCGCGGGGACGGCACGAAGGTGTGCGAGCGCATCGCCGCGGGCGAAACGCTGCGCGACCTGGAGGTGACGGTGCGCGGGCGCGGCGGAGAGGCGCGGGACGTGCTGCTCTCGGCGGCGGTCGTGAACCTGCACGGCGTCGCGCTCGTCGTCAGCACCGCGATGGACGTCACCGAGCGCAACCGCGCGGCCATCGAGCTCGCGGCCTCGCGCGAGCGCTTCGAGCGGCTGTTCCGCGCGAGTCCGCTGCCGATCGCGATCTCGGGCCTGGACGACGGCGCGGTGATCGACGTCAACGAGGCGTGGCTGCGCGCCTACGGCTACGCGCGCGCCGAGATCCTGGGGCGCAACTTCGTCGCGCTCGGGCTGTGGGTGGACATCGACGCGCGCCGCCGGGTGCGCGACATCCTGCGCGCCGGCGCAGTCCTGCGCAACCACGCGTGCCGCTGGCGCAGGAGATCGGGCGAGATCGCCGACGTGCTGATGTCGGCCGAGGTGGTGGAGCTCGGCGGCGAGCGCGTCATGCTGTCGAGCGGCGTCGACGTCACCGAGCAGCGGCGCGCCGAGGCGGCGCTGGGCGAGACGCGCGCGCGGTTCGAGAAGATCTTCCAGTCGAGCCCGGTGCCGGTGGTGATCAGCCGCCTGGAGGACGGACGGTACGTGGAGGTGAACGACGCCTGGCTCGCCTGGTCCGGCTACAGCCGCGGCGCGGCGACCGGCGCCACTTCGCTCGAGCTCGGCGTGTGGCTGAACGCCGCCGACCGCGCCGGTTTCCTGCGCGAGCTGCGCGAACGGCGGGGGGTGCGCAGCATGGAGGCGCGGCTGCGCAAGCGCTCGGGCGAGGTCGCCGACGTGGTGCTGTCGGCCGAGCCGATCGACCTCGGCGGCGAGGCGTGCGTCGTGACCTCGGTGATGGACATCACCGAGCGCAAGCGCGCGGAGCGGCAGCTGCGCGACTCGGAGCGCCGCTTCCGCGACTTCGCCGAGGCGGCGGGCGAGTACGTATGGGAGATCGACCGCGACGGGCGCTTCACCTACCTCTCGCGCCGGGTGGAGCAGGCGACCGGCTACGCGCCCGAGGAACTGCTCGGGCGCCTGCCGACCGAGTTCATGCCGGCCGGGGAGGCCGAGCGGGTGCGCGCCGTCTTCCGCGACGCCGCGCACGCGCGCGCGAGCTTCCGCAACCTCGAGCACCGCACGATGTCCCGCAGCGGCAGCCAGGTGTGGCAGCTCGTGAGCGGGGTGCCGATCCTCGACGCCGAGGGGCAGCTCGTCGGCTACCGGGGCACGGCGCTCGACATCACCGAGCGCAAGCAGTCCGAGGCGCGCATCTCCGAGCTCGCGACGCGCGATCCGCTGACCAACCTGCCCAACCGGCTGCTCCTGTCCGACCGGCTCGCGCGCGGGATCGCGAACGTCCAGCGCGAGGGATCGTCGCTCGCGGTCATGTTCATCGACCTCGACCACTTCAAGCGCGTCAACGACACGCACGGGCACGAGGTCGGCGACGGGCTGCTGCGCGAGGTGGCGCGGCGCATCGGCGGGCTGCTGCGCAAGGGCGACACGCTCGCGCGGCTCGGCGGCGACGAGTTCGTGGTCGTCCTCGAGGGCCTCAAGTCCGCCGAGGACGCGGGCCAGGTCGCGCAGAAGATCATCAACGTCGTGTCGCAGCCCTGCGAGGTGGGCGGGCACACGCTCAACACCGCGGCGAGCGTCGGCATCGCGATCTGCCCGACCGACGGCGCCGACGCCACCACCCTGATGCGGCACGCCGACACGGCCATGTACGTCGCGAAGTCGAGCGGGCGCAAGAACTACCAGTTCTTCTCGGCCGAGATGAACGTGCGCGCCACCGAGCGGCTGCGCCTGGAGGCGGGCCTGAAGAGCGCGGTGGAGCGGCACGAGCTGCGCGTGTTCTTCCAGCCGCGTGCGGACATCGAGACCGGCATCCTGACCGGGGCCGAGGCGCTGCTGCGCTGGCAGCACCCCGACCACGGCCTGCTCGCGGCCGGGCGCTTCCTGCCGCTCATCGAGGAGACCGGGCTCATCCACTCGATCGGCGAGTGGGTGCTGCGCGGGGCGTGCGAGCAGGCGCACGGGTGGCACGCGCTGAACGGGCCGGCGTTCGCCGTCTCGGTGAACGTGTCGCCCAAGCAGTTCAACCGCGCGCTGCTCGGCCGGGTGCGCGCGGCGCTGGATGCGAGCGGCATCGAGCCGCGGCTGCTCGAGCTGGAGCTGACCGAGTCCGCGCTGGCGCGCAACCCCGACGACGCGCGCGCGGTGCTCTCCGGCCTGCGCGGACTGGGCGTGCGCGTGGTGGTGGACGACTTCGGCACCGGCTATTCGTCGATGAGCCAGCTGCGCCGCTTCGCGATCGACGGCATCAAGATCGACCGCTCGTTCGTGCGCGGCATGCTCGCGAGCCCGGACGACCGCATCGTGGTCAAGGCGATGGTGGACATGGCGCGCAGCCTGCGGATCAACTCCATCGCCGAAGGGGTGGAGACGCAGGAGGAGCTCGACCTGCTGAAGAGCATGGGCTGCGAGGAGTACTCCGGGCACCTCCTCTCGGAGGCCGCGGCCCCGGGCGAGTTCGAGCGGCGCTGGCTGCGCGCCGAGAACGTGGTCAAGCTCCGGCGCGGCTAGCGGCGCGGGCGCCCGCCGGCGGCGGCAAGGGGGCGG
>JAGVSZ010000341.1 GCA_019137045.1 Betaproteobacteria bacterium | reverse complement strand
CCGGTGGCGCAGCCATTCCAGGAACTCGCGCGCTCCCGGCAGCGGGCCCATCCCGGCGATCACGTCCTGGATGTCGGGCAGCCCGAGGTGGTGCTGCGCGAGAATCTCGAGCCGGCCGCGCATCAGCTTGTCGTAGTCCGGCTCGTCGCGGGTCGTGCGCGACAGTTCCGGGATCCCGGTGCGCTTGGAGAACTCGATCCAGATCTCGGGGACGAGCACGCCCTCGAGGTCCAGGCAGGCGATGTGCACGGCAGGCTCCCGGCGCGCCGGTAGGCGACGCGCAAAAAAGGCCGGTATTTTCCGCGCTCGGGCGCAGCCGGGCAAGACGCGCCCGGCCGGGCGATGGCCGGGGTTGCGGACGGGCGGCTCATAATGGCGCCCGACTGCGGCCGGGGGGTCGCGTCCGGCCGCGCACGCGGGGAGGATCATGGCGATCCAGGCGAGGAAGGTCTCACCGTGGGACTGGCTGCGCGTGCAGGTCCTCGTCACCGCGCCGGCGCTCCTCTGGGGGCTGGTCGCCCCCAACCGGCCGCTCGTCCCCCTGCTCGTGCGGTGGAACCTCGCCGGGAGGGCCGCGCGGCTCCTCGCCGAGCTGCGGCGCAAGTACGGCTGCGAGCACCTCTGGGTGCGCTTCCCGCTGCGGCGGACGCTGCTCGTGCTCGAACCGGCGGGCGCCGACGAAGTGCTCGGCTCGGACGCGAACGCGGCCGATCCCGACCTCAAGCGGCGCGCGGTCGCGCGGCTCGTGCCGGGCGCGCTGACCATCTCGCGCGGCGACGAGTGGAAGGATCGCCGCCGCTTCAACGAGGGCGTGCTCGCGTCCGGCGCGCCGCATCCGCACCGCGACGCCTTCCATGACCTCGTCGCGCGCGCGGCGGCCGCGCTCGCCGCCGCGCCGTCCGGGATCCTGCGCTGGGCGGACTTCGAGACCTTCGGGCAGCGCGTCGCGCAGCAGGTCGTCTTCGGGCCGGACGCGCCCGAGCCGGCACTGGCGGTGCACCTCGCGCGCCTGGCGGCGCGCGCGAACCTGGTCGTGCTCCCGCCGCCGGCGCACGACCATGCCGCCTTCTACGATCGGATCGACGCGCACCTCGACCGCCATCGCCGCGCACCGCCCTCCTCCGGGTCGCAGCGGGCGCCGCCGCCCGGCTGCCTGGTGCACGACAGCGCCCGGCGGCTGGCGGAGGGCAGCGCGGCCGCCGCCACCCGGGTGCCTTCCCAGATCGGCTTCTGGCTCTTCGTGCTCACCGACGCGCTCGCGCTGCACGTCGCCCGCACGCTCGCCCTGATCGCGGCGCACGACGGGGCGCAGCAGCGGGTGCGCGAGGAGCTCGGCACGGCGGCCGTGCTCACTGCGACCGGCGTGGACGAGCTAGGCTTCCTGGACGCGTGCCTGACCGAGCAGCTGCGGCTCTGGACCCCGGTCCCGCTCCTGCTCCGGCGCGCCGAGCGGCCGTTCACGCTGCGCGGCGGGATCGCGGTGCGGACCGAGGAGCAGATCCTGATCCATGCCGGGTTCCTGCACCGCGACCCGGCGCGCCTCGGCGCGCGCGCCGACCGCTTCGCGCCGGAGGCGGTCGCCGGCGCACCCGCCCCGCTCTACGTCTTCAGCGCCGGCCGGCAGGCGTGCGCCGGGCAGGCCCTGGCGCGCTTCCTCCTCAAGAGCGCGCTGGCCGCGCTGCTCGCGCGCCACCGCTTCGAGCTCCTCGCGCCCGCGCTCGATCCGGGCCGCATCCCGCACGGCTGCAACCACTTCGGCATCGCGCTGCGCGCGCGGCCCGTCCGATGAGCAGCCGGCCGCCCGAGCGCCGCCAGCTCACCGTGCTGCTGTGCGACCTGGTGGGCTGGACCGCGCTCGCGCAGCGCATCGATGCCGAGGAGCTCGCCGACGTCGTGCGCGCCTACCGCCAGCGCTGCGCCGCGCTCGTCGTCCGCCACGGCGGCATGGTCGCCCAGTACGTCGGCGACGCGGTCCTCGCGTACTTCGGCTATCCGCGCGCGCACGAGGACGACGCGGAGCGGGCGATCCGCACCGCGCTCGGCATCGTGGCGGCGGAGCGCCCGGCCGCGGCGGGCGGCGGGTCGGGCGTCCACATCGGCATCGCGACCGGCGTCGTCGTGGTCGGCGACCTCGCCGGCGGCGGCGCGCCGCGCGCGGGCGCGCCTCCCGGAGACGCGGCGAGCGCGGAAGTCTCGGCGGTCGGCAGTGCGCTCAACCTCGCCGCGCGGCTGCAGGGGCTCGCCGGCCCGGGCGAGATCGTGGTCGCCGACGACACCCGCCGGCTGAGCCGCGGAATCTTCGAGTACCGCGACCTCGGCCGGCACGCCTTGAAAGGGTTCGACGCGCCGGTCCGCGCGTGGCAAGTGATCGGCGAGAGTCGGGTGCGCAGCCGCTTTCGCGCGCTGCGGCCCGCCGCCCTCACGCCGCTCGTCGGCCGCCAGTCCGAGCTCGCGGCGCTGGCGCGGCTGTGGGCGTCCGCGCGCGCGGGCGCGGGCCGCGCGCTGCTCGTTGCGAGCGACGCGGGCGTCGGCAAGTCGCGCCTGGCCGACGAGGTCGCCCGGCGCGTCGTGGACCGCCGCACCCTGCGGCTCCGGTACGACTGCGCGCCGCACCTGCAGGCGAGCCCGCTCGCGCCGCTGGTGCGCCAGCTCACCGCCGCGGCCGGCATCACCGCGTGGGACGACGACGGCGCGAAGCTCGACCGGCTCACGGCGCTCCTCCCGGCCGGCGCCGATCGCGCCGGGGCGCTGGTGCCCCTGCTCGCCGGCCTGCTCGCGATTCCGACCGGGGACCGCTACCCGCCGCTCGCCATGTCGCCGCAGCGGCGCAAGCAGCAGCTGTTCGACGCCCTCGTCCGGCTGCTCGAGCAGGCGACCGCGCGCGCCCCGGTGCTGCTCGTGGTGGAAGACCTGCACTGGATCGATCCCTCCTCGGCCGAGCTCGTCGTCCGGGTCGTCGAGCGACTGCGGACGCTGCCGGTGCTCGCCCTCTTTACCGCGCGGCCGGAGTTCCGGCCGCCCTGGGGCGGCGGGGAGCACGTGGCGCACCTCGCCCTGCGCCCGCTCGAGCGGGACGACGCGGTCGCCATGGTCGCGTCGCTCTGCGGCGCGCGCGGCCTGCCGGAGCGGATCCTGGGCGAGATCGTCGACCGCGCCGACGGCCTGCCGCTGTTCATCGAGGACCTCGCGCACGACGCGCTCGAGGCCGCAGACCTGCGCGGCGGGGCGGACGACGAAGCCGCGCCGCGCGGCCCGGGATCGTTCGCGATCCCGGCGACGCTGACCGATTCGCTGATGTCGCGCCTGGACCGGCTCGGCCCGGGCAAGGGCGTGGCGCAGGTCGCGGCCGCCATCGGACGGGAGTTCTCGCACGCGCTGCTGGCGCAGGTCGCCGGGCTGACCGAGGCGGCGCTCGCGGCGCAGCTCCAGCGCCTGGTCGAGGCCGGGCTGCTCGTCAGCCGACCGGCGCCCGGCGCGGCGGCCTACGGCTTCAAGCACGCGCTCGTGCGCGACGCCGCGTACGCGAGCCTGCTGCGCAAGGACCAGGCCGCCCTGCACGCGCGCATCGCGCACACCCTGGAGGAGGCGTTTCCCGCGGTGGCGGAAGCGCAGCCGGAGACGCTCGCCGCACACTGCCGGGCGGCCGGGGACGCGGACGGCGCCGCACGCTACCTCGTGCGCGCCGCGAAGCTGTCGGCCGCGCGGTCGGGCTTCGAGGAGGCGATCGGCCAGCTGCGCAGCGCGCTCGGCCTGCTGGAGGCGCAGGCGCGCACGCCGGAGCGCGCGCGGCTCGCGCTGCGCGCGCAGCTCGCCCTCGGCGGCGTGTACGCCGAGTTCCGGGGCTTCTCCGCGGCCGAGTGCGGCGCGGCGTACGCCGCCGCGCTCGCGCTCTGCCGCGAGCTCGACGGCGCGCCCGAGCTGTTCCCGGTGCTCTCGGGCCTGGGGGCGTTCGAGATCACGCGCGCCGAGCTCGCCCGCAGCCGCGCCCTCGCCGACGAGACCCTCGCGCGCGCGGCGGAGCAGGACGCGCGCCCGCCATTCATCATGGGCCACCTGCTGCTCGGCGGCACCCTGTTCCTCACCGCCGAGCTCGCCGCCGCGCGCCGGCACCTGGACGAGGCGCTGCGCCTGTACGAGGAGGAGCGCACCCGGCGGCGCGGCCGGCAGGTGCTCTACGTCCAGGACCAGAAAGGGACCGGCCACTGCTACCTCGGGCTCGCGCTCGCGCTGCTCGGGTTCCCGGACAGCGGTCTGCGCGTCGCGCAGGAAGGCCTCGCGCACGCCCGGTCGCTCGGCGGCGCGCACGCGATCAACTTCTCCCTGTGCTACCTCGCGGCGACGCACTGCTTCCGGCGCGACCGGAGCGCGGCGCTGCGCGGGGCGACCGAGTCCCTCGAGATGGCGCGCGAGCAGGGCTTCGCGACGTGGATCGGCGTCTCGCAGATGATCCGCGGCCACGCGCTCGCCGGCGGCGGCGACGCGGCCGCGGGCCTGGCGGAAATCGCGGCCGGGCTGGACGCGCACCGCGCGATCGAGGCCCTGACCTACCGGCCGTTCGGGCTCGCGCTCTTCGCCGAGGCGCTCGCGGCCGCCGACCGGCCCGACGAGGCGCTCGCAGCCATCGCGGAGGCGCTCGCGCTCACCGACCGGACCGGCGAGCGCTTCTACCTCGCGGAGCTGTGGCGGCTGCGGGGAGAGACGCTCGCCCGCCGCGGCGCGACGGCGGCGGGCGAGCGCGCGCTGGAGGAGGCGCTCCGCGTCGCGCGGGCGCAGGGCGCGCGCCTGCTCGAGCTGCGGAGCGCGGTGAGCCTGTGCCGCCTGCT
>JAGVSZ010000082.1 GCA_019137045.1 Betaproteobacteria bacterium | reverse complement strand
CGCGGGCAGGTACTCCGGGTTGCCCGCGAGCGCCTTGTCGAGGCTGTAGACCGCGCCGTCGAGGTTGCCGAGCGCGACCTGGTAGCGGGCGATCTCGGTCTGCCGCGCGGCGCCGTAGCCGGCGAGGCGCGTGGCGCGCGTGAGCGCGGAGCGCGCGGACGCCGCGTCGCCTAAGGCGAGGTAGGCGCGGCCGAGCGCGAGCTGCGCGTCGAGGTCCTCCGGCAGCGCCGCCTCCAGCCCCTTGGCGACCTCCGTGGCCTTGTCCGGCGCCTTGACGCGCACGTAGAGGTCGATGAGCTGCGCCGACGCGGCGACGTGGCGCCGGTCGAGCGCGCGGACCTTCTCCAGCCAGCGGATCGCCTCGTCCGTGCGGCCGGCGCGCGCCTCCAGCAGGGCGAGCTCGTACATCGGCACCGTGTTCTGCGGCTGCTCCTGGACCAGCGCCTCCAGCCGCGCCCGGCCGCCGTCGACGTTGCGCTCGGCGAGGTCGAGCCGCGCGAGGTTGACGCGCGCCGCGACCGCGCCGGGCTCCGCGGCCACCGCCGCCTCGTACGCGGCGCGCGCGCCCTTGTGGTCCCCCGCGGCGAGCCTCGCCTGGCCGAGGAGATTGAGCGCGACCGGGTTCTTCGGCTCCCGCTCGACGATCTTTGCGGCGATGGCCACCGCGGCCGGCGCGTTGCCGCGCCGCAGGTGGCTCGTCGCCAGGACGAGCCCCGCCCGCGACTGCCCCGGGTCCTTCTCGAACGCCCGCTCGAGGCGCTGCAGGCCGGCGGCCGCCTGCCCGCTCGCGATGAGGTTGAACCCGGCCACCGCCTCGACCCCGGCCGCGCCGCCGCTCAGCGCGAGCGCCTCGTCGAGATACCCAGAAGCGAGCGCATACTCTCGCCGAACCATATGGGCAGACGCGAGCAGCGTCAGCACCTGGGGGTCCTTCGGCGCCGCCTTGCGGGCCGGCTCGAGGCGCGCGATCGCGTCGCGCACGTCGCCCTGCGCGAGCGCGATCGAGGCGAGGAGCTTGCGCGCGCCGACGTGCCCGGGCTCGACCGCGAGGTAGTCGGCGAGGTAGCTCGACGCCTTCTCGTACTGGTTCAGGCCGTGATGCGCGAGCCCGCCGATCAGCAGCAGCTCCGGCGCGCTCCGGCGCAGCAGCTCCCGCGGCGCCGGGTCGATCGCGCGGGTGAGCTCGGACAGCGCCTCGCGCGTCCCGGCCTCGTCGCCGCGCCGGCTCGCGTACAGCGCGCGCACGTAGAGCGCGCGCGGCTGCCGCGGGTGGAGTTTGCGCAGCTGCGCCACGTCCCGGCCCGCGTCGTCGAGGCGCCCGAGGTCGAGGAGCAGCGTCGCGCGCGCGACGCGCGGCTCGAGCAGGCGCTCGTTCAGCGCGAGCGCCCGCGAGTAGCCGTCGAGCGCGCCCTGGGCGTCGCCCCGGTCCTGCGCGAGCGTGCCGCGGACGTGCCACACGCTCGGATCCTTCGGTGCCGCGGCGGCGGCGGCCTCGGCGAGCTTCGCCGCCTCCGCCCCCTTGCCCTCCCGCATCGACAGCTCCGCGAGGGCGAGCAGCGCGGGCACGAACGTCCGGTCGGCCGCGAGCGCATCCTGGAGCGAGCGCTCGGCCGCTCTCGCGTCCCCGAGCCCGAGCTGCGCCCGCCCGCGCAGCACGAGCAGCGCCGCGCGCTGCGCCGGCGGCGCCGCCTCCGGGGGAAAGCGGTCGAGGACCGCCTGGAACTTGCCCTGCGCGAACAGCGCCTGCGCGAACGGCAGCGCGACCTCGCTCCGGTTCACTCCGAGGCCCACCGCCCGCGACAGCGCCGCCTCGGCCCCGCCGGCGTCGCCCTCGGCGAGCAGGGCCCGGCCGAGCAGGACGTGGGCCGCGAGCAGCCGGGGGTCCTGCTGGAGGGCGTTCTTGAGCTGGATGACGGCGCCCGCGACGTCGTTCTTCTCGAAGCGCGCCAGCGCGTTCTCGTACAGCTGCGCCGGCGACTGGGCCCGCGCGGCGACGAGCGGGGCGGCGGCGAGCGCCGCGGCCAGCGCCGCGGCGGACAGCAGGGAGCGGAGGGTGGGCATCGGGGCTCGTCCGGGCCGGGCGCCGCCCCGCCGGGGCGGCGCCGCGCGTCATGCCAGAGTCATAAAATCGGGCCGTCACCGCGGCCGTTGCGGCGAGTCTGCGCGCCCCGCGCGCGAGCGGGGCGCGGGGCGCGGTCAACAATTGTGAAAGTGCGGCATTTTCACGGCGCCCGGAGCAATACCGGCCATCCGTCGGATAGGTTTGGCCCCCCGAAGCGGGTAAACTGCAATTCCTCGCTGCACGCCTCGAAAAAGCAGTAATATCCGCCTGCTAGCTCTTGTTTTTTCACGGGAAAGGGGAAAAGGATGCGCGCCTGCACAAGAATCGCCCACCGCGCCCGGACCGTGGCGAGCGGACTGCTGCTGATCGCCGCGGCTGCGACGCTCGCCGCGTGCTCGACCACTGCGCACCCGCCGGCGCCCAGCGCGGCGGCGACACCGGACTATCGCTACGTCATCGGGCCGGGCGACAACGTCAACATCGTGGTGTGGCGCAACCCCGAGCTCTCGCAGTCGGTGCCGGTGCGCCCGGACGGCCTGATCACGACGCCGCTCGTCGAGGACCTGCCCGCGATGGGCAAGGACCCGACCACGCTCGCGCGCGACATCGAGAAGGCGCTCGCGAAGTACATCCGCGATCCGGTCGTCACCGTGATCGTCACCGGCTTCGTCGGCCCGCAGAGCGAGTCGATCCGCGTGATCGGCGAGGCGCAGAAGCCCGCCGCGCTGCCCTACCGCCAGAAGATGACGATGCTCGACGTGATGATCGCGGTGGGCGGGCTGACCGACTTCGCCGACGGCAACGCCGCGGTGCTGCTGCGGCCGAGCGACAACAACGCGCAGTACAACGTGCGGCTGCGCGACCTGGTGAAGCGCGGCGACGTGTCCGCGAACGTCGACGTGAAGCCCGGCGACGTGCTGATCATCCCGCAGAGCTGGTTCTGACCCGCACCCGCGCGCGCTAGAGGACGACGCCCTCCATGGACGAACTGCTCCGCCAGCTGATGATCCACGTGCGCGGCATGTGGCGCCGCCGCTGGGTGGGGCTCGGGGTCGCCTGGCTGGTGGCGGTGGTCGGCGTCGGCGTGCTCTACCGCACGCCGGACAAGTACGAGGCCACCGCCCGCGTGCACGTGGACACGCAGTCGATCCTGAAGCCGCTCATGTCGGGGCTCGCGGTGCAGCCCGACGTCGAGCAGCAGATCAACATCCTCAGCCGCACGCTGATCAGCCGGCCCAACATCGAGAAGCTGATCCGCATGGCCGACCTCGACCTGCAGGTCAAGACCCCGCGCGAGCGCGAGCGCCTGATCGACGAGCTCGCGCGCACGCTGCAGGTGCGCGGCGGCGGGCGCGAGAACCTCTACATGATCGCCTACCGCGACTCCAACCGCGACGAGGCGAAGCGCGTGGTGCAGGCGCTGCTGTCGATCTTCGTCGAGTCGAGCCTCGGCGACCAGCGCAAGGGCGCGGACACCGCGCGGCGCTTCATCGAGGAGCAGATCCGCACCTACGAGAAGCGCCTCGAGGAGGCGGAGAACCGGGTCAAGGAGTTCAAGCTCAAGAACATGGGCCTGATGGGCCCGGACGGGCGCGACTACTTCGCCAAGATGACCGCGCTCGGCGAGGAGCTGAGCGGGGCGCGCCTCGCGCTGCGCGCCGCCGAGCAGTCGCGCGACGCGCTCAAGCGCGAGGTGGCGGGCGAGGACCCGGTGTTCCTGCCCGAGTCGCCGGCCGGCGCCACCGGCGCGCCGGCGGTGTCCGAGCTCGACGCGCGCATCGACGGCCTGAAGTGCAACCTCGACGAGCTGCTGCGCCGCTACACCGAGCAGCATCCCGACGTCGTCGGCACGCGGCGCGTGCTGGCGCAGCTCGAGGACGAGAAGCGCGCCGAGGTCGAGGCGCGCCGGAAGGCGGCCGCCGAGAAGCCCGCCGGCAAGGCGCCGCCGCTCAGCACGGCCACGAACCCGGTGTTCGCGCAGCTGCGCCTCGCGCTCGCCGAGTCGGAGGCGAACGTCGCGGCGCTGCGCGCGAAGGTGGGCGAGCTGGAAGTGCGCCACAAGCAGCTGCAGGCCGCGGCCTCCAAGCTGCCGCAGGTCGAGGCCGAGCTCGCGCAGCTCAACCGCGACTACGAGGTGCAGAAGCGCAACTACGAGAGCCTGCTCGCCCGGCGCGAGTCGGCCGCGCTCGCCAACCAGATGGACGCCGCCACCGGGCTCGCCGACTTCCGCATCATCGACCCGCCCACCGTGGCGCAGAACCCGGTCGCGCCCAATCGCCTCGTGCTGCTGCCGGGCGTGCTGGCGGCCGCGCTCGGCGCGGGGCTGTTCGTGAGCTTCGTGTTCAGCCAGGTGCTGCCGACCTTCCCCGACGCGCGCTCGCTGCGCGAGCTGACCCAGCGCCCGGTGCTCGGCACGGTGAGCCTGCTCAATTCGCCCGCGGTGGTCGCCAAGCGCCGGCGCGGCCTGTTCATGTTCGCCGGCGGGGTCGCGGCCCTGGTCGGCATGTTCGCGACCGCGATGCTCTACCTGTCGGTGCGCGGCGGCCTGATCTGAGGAACGGTTCATGGGTCTGATCGAACAAGCCGCGAAGCGCCTGGAAGAGCTCAAGCGCACCGGCGTCGACCTGCAGGACGGGCTGCGCGAGGCCGGCGCGAACGGCGACGCCGACCCGCTCGTGCTCGAGCGCCCCGACCCGCCCGCGCCCGCGCCGGCCGGGCCGCGCGCGCGCGCGCCGGCGTCGCGCCCGGGCCTGCCCCGGGCGG
>JAGVSZ010000463.1 GCA_019137045.1 Betaproteobacteria bacterium | reverse complement strand
CCCAGAGCGTGACCGGCGCGCCAACGCGCGCGTCCGGCAGGCCTTCGAGATCCACGGTGAGCATGTCCATCGACACGCGCCCCACCGTTCGCGTCCGCCTGCCACCGACCAGGATCGGCGTGCCGGTCGGTGCATGGCGCGGATAGCCGTCGGCGTAGCCGCACGCCACCACGCCGATCCGCATGGCGCGCTCCGCGGTGAACGCGCCGCCGTAGCCCACCTGGTCGCCCGCAGCGAGCTCGCGGACGGCGATCAGCTCGCTCGTCAGCGTCATCACCGGCGCGAGCCCGAGTGCGTCGGCCGACTCCTCAGGGAACGGCGAGCAGCCGTAGAGCATGATCCCCGGCCGCACCCAGTCGGCCCGGGATTGCGGGAAGCGCAGCAGCGCGGCCGAGTTGGCGAGGCTGCGCGGAAGCCCGAGCCCTTGCGTCGCGGCCTCGAAGCGCGCGAGCTGCTCGGCCACGCCGCCGGGCCCGTCGGCGTCGGCGAAATGCGTCATCAGGGTGACCTCGCCGACACACCCGGTCGCCCTCAGGCGCGCGAGCGCGGCGCGCGCGTCCTCGGCGCGAATCCCGAGCCGGTTCATCCCGGTGTTGAGCTTGAGGAACACGTCGAACGGCCGACTTGGCCGAATCGATTCGAGCAACGCGATCTGCTCGCTCGAATGGACTACAGCGGTGAGCGCGTGCCGCGCGATCGGCTCGAGGTCGGCCGCGGCGAAGAACCCCTCCAGGAGCAGGATCGGCTTGCGTACCCCCGCCTCGCGCAGGCGCACCGCCTCGTCGAGGTCGAGCAGCGCGAAACCGTCGGCGGCGCCGAGCGCGCGCGCCGCGCGCACGAGGCCGTGTCCGTAGGCGTTCGCCTTGACCACCGCCCAGACCCGCGCGCCCCCGGCGCGCGCGCGCGCGACCGCGAGGTTGCGCGCGAACGCGGCGGCATCGAACGTGGCGCGGATCGGACGGGGCATGGCTGCGAGTTGGGAGTGCGGATGTTAACCGGCGCGGTGGCCCGTCCGGTGAGCCACGGCTGCGCTACTGCGCCTTCAGGAAGGCCGCGTACGCCGCCGCGTAGAGCGCCTCCAGATCGTCGATGACCGCGGTCGCGTCGCGGCCGTCCACGAGATGCTGCGACAGGAGGTCGCCGACCGGCTGCAGGAGCCGCACGCGCCCGAGCATGGGGAAGCTCGCGTTCAGGCGGCGCACCGCGTGCACCACGGTCTCGTGCTGCGGCCGCAGCGTCGCGACCTGCGCGGAGCGCGGCGCCTCGCCGCGCGCGGCGAGGAACTCCGCGAACTCGACGAGCGTCGCCCGCCGCTCGCGGTCGAGCCGGCGCCAGAGCGCGAGGAGCCGGGCCTCGCCCGCGCTCCCGCCCGGACGCGCACCGCTCATTCGTCCTCCCTGACCGCCTTCAGGCCGAACACCGGCATCTTGCGCCGCTCCTGCATGAGGTCGAGCGCCTCGACCAGCCCCGCCACCACCCGTGCGGTGGTCTCCTGCGCGTCGGCCCAGCGCGCCCGCGCCTCCTCCAGAATCGCGCCGATGTTCTCCGGCACCGGGCGCCCGTCCTCCATGATCATGTCCTCGATCATGCCGGGCTTCAGCTCCGGACGGAACGCGAGTCCGTACGCGAGCGGCGTCGGGCGGATCGCGAGCCAGCGGCCGTCGTCGGACACGACGAGCGGCGCCATCCCCGCGGGCAGCTCGACCGCGCCGTTCGCCATCACCAGGACGTGCCGCCCGTCGACCGCGCGCGCGACGGGATCCTCGCGGCCGGCCGCGGTCGCGCGCGCGACCGTCCAGCAGGTATCGTGCGCCGGTTCGGCGCGCGCCGTCCCGCCGTGCGCGAGCGCGACCACGTGCGCCCCGAAACCGAGCCCCACCACCGGGCGACGCGACCGCTCGAATGCCGTCACGAGCCGCCGCTCGTCGTCGACCCACGGGCAGCGCGCGCGGTCGGCGACCGGGAACGCCCCGCCGAGGAGCCAGAGGCAGTCGAACTGCCCGGCGGCGGCGGTCACGTCCTGCCCGGTCACCGGGCGCAGATACGTGAACGCGATGCCACGCGCCTCGAACTGCGGCTCGAGCGCGCCGAGGAACTCGGCGAAGGTGTGCTGGATCGCGAGAAACCGGATCATGCGGGCGCGCCGCTCCGACCCTACAGCACCGCGTCCTTCAGGCGATCGCGCGCAAACTCGACGAAGGTGTTCACCAGCCGCGAGCGGAACTTCTGCTTGGGATAGACGAGCGAGAGCGAGCGCAGCAGCCTGGGGTGCAGCGGCACCGCCACCAGCGCGCCCAGCCTCTGCTCCTTGGCCACCGTCGCCTTCGACAGGATCGCGAACCCGAGCCCGGTCTCGACTACGCCCTTGAGCGCCTCGGGGCTGCCGAGCTCCATCGCCACGCTGAGCTCGGTCGGGTTCACGCCCGCCTTGCGGAAGTAGAGGTCGGTGAACTCGCGCGTCCCGGAGCCGCTCTCGCGGCTCACGTAGGGATAGGCGATGAGCTGCTTGGGCGAGACCGACTTCGCTTTCGCGAGCGGGTGCGTGGACGCGACGATCACCTGCAGCTCGTCCTCGCAGCACATCTGGGTGAGCAGCGACGGGAGGTGCGACGGGGCCTCGATCAGCCCGATGTCGAGCGTGTGCTCGGCGACGCGGTTCTCGATCGCCTCGGAGTTGGCGACCACGAGCTTCGGCTGCACCTCCGGATGCCGGGCCTTGAACTCCCCGAGCACGCGCGGGAGCAGGAATTCCGCGATCGTCGTGCTCGCCCCGATGAGCAGCGGCCCCGACAGGCGCCCGGTCATCTCGCGCAGCCGCGTCTCGAGCTCCGAGGTGAGCGCGAGGATGCGCTCGGCGTACTCGAGCACGATCTCCCCGGCCGGCGTGAGCGCGATGCGGCCGTGCCCGCGCTCGAAGAGCCGGGTGTTGAAGTGCTCTTCCAGCTGCTTGATCTGGAAGGTGACCGCGGGCTGGGTCATGAACAGGGACTCGGCCGCCTTGGTGAAGCTCATCTGCTTCGCCACGGCGTGGAATACCTGGAGTCGGCGGTCGGCCATCGGTCTGGACGCGCGGGGGCGTGTGCTATCCTGCGCGCCGCTATTCAATCATAAATCGGCCGATGAACAAAACTTATGACCGGCCGAATCGGTTTCCCCGACGAGTGATTCCTTGAGCGAGGGTTGGAAGCGGCGCGACCTGGGCGGCGCCGGGCTGCAGCGGGCGAATCTGGAGCTGGCCGCGCGCCTGAAGCGACGGGCCCGCGCCTGGACCCTGCTCGCCGCGGCGCCGCTCGGGCTCCACCGCGCCTACCTGGACGACCCCAAGGGCGCCTGGGCGTGGCGCGGCGCGACCGCCGTCGCGCTCGCCGCTGCGCTCTGGGACTGGCGCGTCGCCGCGGCCATCGTCGCGGGGATGGTCGTCGCCGCCGCGTGCGACGCATGGTGGATCGACCGCCGGGTCACGGCACTCAACAAGCGCATCCGGCGCCAGGTCTTCCTCGCGGGCGAAGCGCCGCCGCCCGGCTATACCGGGCGCGTGCTGGCGCCGCCCGCCGGGCGCCCGCGCTCCTTCGCGGAGCAGGAGCGCGCCCTGCGCGCGGCGGCTGCGGGCGCCGCGCCGCCCGCTCGCGACGAGCCGTCCGCCGACACCCCCGCCCGCTAGCGGCGCGCCGCCCCATGAAGCGCGGGTTCTACACCATCATGGCGGCGCAGTTCTTCTCGTCGCTCGCCGACAACGCCCTGCTGATCGCGGCGATCCAGCTCCTCGCGCAGCTGCACGGGCCGGCATGGATGGTGCCGCTGCTCAAGTTCTTCTTCACCGTCTCGTACGTCCTGCTGGCGGCGTTCGTCGGCGCGTTCGCCGATTCGATGCCCAAGGGTCGCGTCATGTTCATCACGAACATGATCAAGGTCGCCGGCTGCGCCATGATGTTCTTCTACGCCCAGTTCACCCTGCCGGGCACCGAACCGTATTTCACCGTGCTGGTCGCCTACGCGGTGGTCGGGCTGGGGGCCGCCGCCTACTCGCCGGCGAAGTACGGGATCCTGACCGAGCTGCTGCCGCCGAGCCAGCTCGTGGCCGCGAACGGCTGGATCGAGGGACTCACGGTCGGCTCGATCATTCTCGGCACGCTCCTCGGCGGCCTGCTGGTGAGCGAGACGGTCTCGAGCCAGCTGCTCGCGCTCGACGTGCCGCGCATCGACACCCACATCGACACCCCCGGGGAGGCGGCCATCGCGGTGATCGTGCTCGGCTACCTGGCGGCGGCGGCGTTCAACCTGTACATCCCCGACACCGGCGTCGACCACCACGTCCCGAAGAAGAACCCCTTCTACCTGCTGCGCGATTTCGCCCACTGCAACAACCTGCTCTGGCGCGACCGGCTCGGCCAGATCTCGCTCGCCACCACCACCCTGTTCTGGGGCGCCGGGGCGACGCTCCAGTTCATCGTGCTCGAGTGGGCGCGGGCCGCGCTCGGCTACCCGCTCTCCAAGGCCACCGCCCTGCAGGGAATCACCGCGGTGGGGATCGCGCTCGGAGCGGTGGCCGCGGCGCGGTTCGTCAGCCTGCGCCAGTCGGTGAACGTGCTGCCGGTGGGCGTGGCGATGGGCCTGGTCGTCATCGCGATGAACTTCGTGCGCGAGCTGTGGCTCGCGACCGCGCTGCTGGTCGGGGTGGGGGCCTTCGCCGGATTCTTCGTCGTGCCGATGAACGCGCTGCTGCAGCACCGCGGGCACATCCTCATGGGCGCAGGCCACTCGATCGCGGTGCAGAACTTCAACGAGAACCTGTCCATCCTCGTCATGCTCGCGCTCTACGCGCTCATGATCCGCGCCGAGC